>VFZK01000187.1 GCA_016871215.1 Acidimicrobiia bacterium
CACTGTCGGGCTGACCCGCCGCGGCGGCCAAGACAATCCGGCTTCGCCTTACCACCTGTTGGGGTGTTCCGTGGGCCTTCAACCAGCGCTCGATTTCTCCTCGATCGGTGGCACTCAGCGTCAGTGGAGGCAAAACCATCGGCATGCCCAGACAATAAACTAATCTCTTGTTATTGCCCAGTTAGTTGTTGGACACTACACTAGTCTCATACTGCCTCCTCAGGGGGTGGTTGTTTCCAGCTTGGTCTCGCGACTCCAAACCCAGCGCTTCGCAGGCTCGGGAAACGTGCCGAGTCGCCACAGCCCGGTCCAGCGCCCTTTGCGCCGTCAAGAAGGGAAGTTGTCGGACCGGGAAAGCAGCACGGAGCTTTTCAGTTGTCTGGGGACCCAGTGGCGATTAGACTCTTCAACGCCTCGCGTGGCAGGCATATCCGGAGGTGCAGTTGAAAAGCCACTGCGGTCTCCAGATAGACAGCTGCTCGCTCGGTCTCTACTCGTTGTGAACCCGCGCAGGGCATAGTCTCAAGGAGAATGCCTGTGAACAAGCTGAATCGATCGCTGTTGTTGTTGATGGCGGGAGTTGGAATCGGGCCCGTGGCCGCTGCCGTCTCCGGGGCGCCGCTCCAGGCGCACGTTCGCAAGCAGCCGTTCGGCGCCACGGCCGAGAAGGGGCCGGTGGAGTTGTACACTCTGGCCAATGGCAACGGCGTTGAAATCAGCATCATGACGTACGGTGGCATTGTCGTTTCCATCAAAGTGCCAGACCGCCAAGGAAAGCTGGGTGAAGTAACCCTCGGGTACGACTCGCTCGATGGGTATCTCAAGAACAACAGCCCGTACTTTGGAACGCTCGTCGGCCGATACGCCAACCGGATTGCTCAAGGCAAGTTTTCGCTGGGCGGACGTGATTATCGCCTGGCGGTCAACAGCTTCGGAAGCCACCTTCATGGGGGTAACCGCGGTTTCGACAAAGTGGTTTGGCAGGCCAAAGAGATGCGCACGCCCAAAGGCGTTGGCTTGAAGCTGCAGTATGTGAGCCCGGACGGTGAGGAAGGCTACCCGGGGACGTTATCCGTGACGGTGGCGTACACGCTGACGAACGACAATGAGTTAAAGATCGACTACCTCGCCACGACAAGCAAAGAAACCATCGTGAACCTGACCAATCATGCCTACTTCAATCTCGCAGGCAGTGGCGACATCCTCAAGCACGAAATCATGATCAACGCCGATCGTTTTACGCCGATCAGCGAAGCCTTCATACCAACAGGCGAGCTGAGACCCGTGAAGGGCACGCCCATGGACTTCAGCAAGCCGATGGCAATCGGAGCGCGTATCGGTCAGAAAGACGAGCAGTTGATTCGCGGCAACGGCTATGACCACAACTTCGTGCTAAATCGCAAAGACAACAGCCTGTCGCTGGCCGCTCGAGTCGAAGAGCCTACCAGTGGCAGAGTATTGGAAGTTCTCACCACGGAACCAGGCATGCAGTTCTACACCGGTAACTTCCTCGATGGCACCATCAAAGGAAAAGGCGGCCGGGTGTACCCACAGCGAGCTGGATTTTGTCTGGAAACCCAGCACTTCCCGGACTCGCCGAATAAGCCCAACTTCCCGTCGACTGTCTTGAAGCCTGGGCAGAAATACGCCACGACCACGGTTTACAAGTTCTCGACCAAGTAAGCATCGGCGACGCACAAGCTCGGCTCTGGTCGTGGGTGTCGTGTTTCGGTTGGGAGAAGGTCCCCCTCCGGCCAGGGGAATTCGCTTGTCTCGATTCGATCCAGGCATCCTCTTTGTCCTCTTCGGCAGTAGATGCCCGTAAGGAGACGGGGTACGAGGACTGTCGGCGCGATGCAGCAGAAGTGCGGTCCGCGGCCCGTGTAGGTTAGTACCAGTCTCGCAACCGCACTTCGATTCCTTTCTCGTCCTTGAGCGCCTCAGTGAAGACCTTCAGGTCCGAGTTTCTATAGTGGTAAGGAAAAACGATCTTTGGCCTGAAGGCCTTGACGCACTCGGCAGCCTCTTCCGGTGGCATCGTGTAGGGAAGGTTCATGGTGATGAAGGCGACATCGATGTTCTTTAGCGCTTTGATCTCCGGAACACCCTCCGTATCTCCGGAAAAATAGACTCGTTTCCCGCCCAGAACGAGCACGTATCCGTTGCCCCGTCCTTTGTCGTGATAGAACTTGCCCGCACTGGGGCCGCGAACCAGGTTATACATGGGCACCGCTTCAACCTGGATGCCTGCAACGGTTTTGCGCTCGCCATTGGCCATGACGACGGCTTCGCTCACGGTTTGGGCGACGGCTGTTGGAGCTACGATCACCGTTCCCTCCTTCTTGAGGTCGGAAATCTTGGCAGGGTCCATGTGGTCGCCGTGAACGTCGGTGATGAAGATGACATCGGCCTTCGGCAGGCCCGTGTAATCTCCCTGGCTCCAAGGATCGACGTGGATCACCTTGCCTCCGAACTCCAGCATCACGCTCGCGTGTTTGACCGGCGTGATTTTCAGCGGTCCTTGAGACGTCGATATCGTGTCGCTTGGGTGAGCTGCCAGACAAGGCATGGCAACTGCCAGTAGGAGGGGAAGGAACTGTCTAGATTTCATCGTGCACGCTCCGGTTTTACAAGCGCTGAGTGACCTCAGGCAGGTTTCGATTCTCGAGCTGAGTTTTGCAGGTTCCGGCAGAACCGGCGACGGCACACCAGACGAAGGTTCTTTCCGTCGCCCTGACGGCGGCTCTTCGAACACTCTCTAACGAACGAATGGGCTATCACCCTCGATATCCTGGATACGGGCCATCTCCCCAGACTGCCGGCTTCTGAAGTTTTGTGTCGCTACCGGGCTTTCCGGATCTGATCGACGGCCTCAGGATTGACCAAGCTTGAGGTGTCTCCAGGTTCCAGCCCCAGATAGGCGCTGCGAATGACGCGCCGCATGACTTTGGCGTTGCGTGTTTTCGGCAAGTCGGAAACGAAACGGATGTCTCCCGGCTGAAGTGGCTTGCCCATTTCAGCAGCGACCTTGGCGCGCAGCTCGGTGCGTAATGCATCGCTCCCTGTGAAGCCCGGCGCCAACACGCAAAAGCAGACGATTTCACTGCCCTTGATCTCATGCGGAACGCCGACGGCGGCAGCTTCGCTGACGGCAGAATGATTCACCAGCACCGACTCGACTTCTGCCGGTCCGATTCGTTTTCCAGCTACCTTGATCGTGTCGTCAGAGCGCCCAAGGATGTACCAAAGGCCGTCTTCATCGACGGAAGCCCAATCGCCATGGACCCAAACGTTTTCGAACCGTGACCAGTAGGTGTCCAGATAGCGTTGTTCGTCTTTCCAGAAGCCTCGCGTCATGCCAATCCAAGGAGCGCGGATCACTAGCTCTCCGACTTGACGACGCACCGAACGGCCTTCAGGATCGACCACGTCTGCAGCCATTCCCGGGCAGGGCGCGGAAAAGGCTGTGGGCTTGAGCGGCAGCAGGGGATTGCCCATGAGAATCCCCCCTGCGATCTCTGTGCCGCCAGAATAGTTAATAATGGGGAGCCTGCGCTGGCCGACCACTTCGAATAGCCACATCCAAGGGTCAGGATTCCACGGCTCGCCCGTAGAACCGAAAGCACGCAGGGAGGAAAGATCGTGCCTTCGTACCGGCTTTTCCCCATGGGCGACCAGCGATCGAATCAAGGTTGGCGACACTCCCAGAACTGAAATGCGGTGCCGCTCCACCAATGCCCATAACCGGTCCGGCCCGGGAAAATCCGGGGCGCCATCATAGACGAAGCAAGTCCCGCCCAGCAGTGCAGCACCGAAAACGACCCAAGGACCCATCATCCAGCCCATGTCCGTCATCCAGTAGATGACGTCCCCGGCTTGGACGTCAGTCCCAAAGGCCATGTCCTGTGCGGCTTTCACGGGAAAACTGCAATGCGTGTGTACGGCTCCCTTCGGTCTGCCGGTGGTGCCTGAGGTATAGATGATCATGAGCACATCCTCAGCACTAGTGGATTCCAGGGTTGCCGCCGAAGGCTGTTTAGGAATCAACTCGTGCCACCAGAAGTCCCTTCCAGGCCGCATCGAAATGGCGTTGCCACAACGATTAAGGACAATGAGATGTTTCAGCGTAGACACATCGCTTATCACCTGGTCTGCTACGGGCTTCAAGGGCACAATCTGGCCCCGGCGAAACAGACCGTCTGCCGTAAACAGCGCTTTTGCGCGGGCATCAGACAGCCTGGAAGAGATCGCAGCTGCGCCGTAGCCAGAGAACAGCGGCAGAATCACGCCGCCGATCTTTGCGATCGCCAGCGCTGCGATGCAAATTTCCAGCGTCATCGGCATGTGCAGGCCGATGCCGTCGCCTTTCCCTAGACCCAGGCTGCGCAGCGCATTGGCACATCGATTGACCTCGGCAGCTAGCTCGCCGTAGGTCAGTGAGCGCGTTGTGCCCTCTTCGCCTTCCCAGACCAAGGCGGCGCGGTCCCGCGAAGCAGGCTGCTCGAGCCACTTGTCCACGCAGTTGTAGGCAATGTTGAGCTGGCCTTCCACACACCAGAGCGGCCGCTGAATTCCTGGCGAAAGATCGACCACCTGGGTGTACGGAGCCTGGAATCGAATGTCCAGATACTTCAGCACAGCGTCGGTAAACCAGGCGACGTCCTGGGTCGATCGCTGCTGGAGTTCAGCATAAGTTGTGATGTTATGTTGCTCCATGAAGCGCCGCAGGTGGCTTCTCTGCACACACTCGGGAGTGGGTCGCCAAACGATTTCGCCTGCTGAGGAGTGAGCGTCGGTCATGGTTGAAAGGTCCTTTGAAGCGGGTCTGGTTCCCTCCCGGCAAGACGGCTTTGCACGAAAACGTGAAACCGCCGAGAGTCGCGGAAGTCCCGGCAAAGTGCCCAGGCTTGTGATTCGCCTGGGTATGCTCGCGATCATGAAAGCTTCGTCTTGGCCGCCGGTCGAAGGCGTAGAGACTGGCTGCACACCCAACACTTGCTGCGATCCCGCTATTGTGTCTCTGTTCGCCGAAATAAACAAGGCGCCGGTCGGGTTGAACCGGGTTGAACGGGTTGAGGTCGGGTTGAGGGAAAGCTCCTGAATTCACCGTTGGCTTCCGCGAGCCAACAAAACATTCTCATGCCAGACCACGACCCGTCGGTGGCCGCTCTGAAATGCAGAAATATCTGGCAGGGCAGCACCCTATTCGGTTGGCTGCGACGCACAAGCAGGGGCTTCGACGTTCGGTCATTATCGCTCACGGACTCACATTTTCGACGACCACTCGGACTGAATTCCGCAAAGCCCAGGTTCGTAGTGCGCCACGCCATGGCGCTTTTGCCCTTCGGCGCACCACGTGGAGCTGACGCAGATTCTCGAAGCAGGGCGCGAGAGGTGCCCTCGAATCACTGGCGTGCTTCACTACAAACGGGCAGCGTGTTGAGCTCAACACAGCCTGCAATTGCAGGTGCGCAAACCGATACGGGTCGTGCTACGCTGGCAGCCGCAGCGGTAGCTGATGCTACCTTTTCTTTTGACCCTCCCTGAATGCTCCAGTGGCAGTAGGCTGAGGCGTTTGCACCCAGGAGACCTGCGCATGGAGATTGAGACGGGACCTACCATCCCCAGAGTCGCAAGTTTGCGCACAGTGCAACACTTTCGGGAACATCTCCAATCTCTCGGGCTCAGCATCCCTTGCGAAGAAGAGCTGGAGGCGGGAGTGGCCTCATCCTTGGCACAACCGCTGGTGAAGTCCGGCTTCAGGATTGGCAATCGCATCGCAATTCACCCCATGGAAGGCTGGGACGGCACGGCGGATGGGAACCCGAGCGAGAGCACCCTTCGACGATGGCAGAGATTTGGTTTGAGCGGGGCCAAGCTGATCTGGGGTGGCGAAGCGGTCGCTGTTCGCCACGAGGGGCGCGCGAATCCGAATCAGTTGCTGATCGACGGGAACACGCTGAAAGGACTTGCCGGTCTCCGAAAGGTTCTGATCGAGGCACACCGACAGACAACAGGTTCGGACGAGGGGCTGCTGATTGGCCTCCAGCTCACTCATTCCGGCCGGTATAGCCGGCCGAAAGGTGGGCCTGAACCCCGCACTCTCTATCGACATCCGATCTTGGACAAGCGGATGGGGCTGACACCTGACCATCCGGTGCTCACCGATGGAGAGATCGATGGCATTGTGGAAGACTTTCACCGGGCAGCGCGGCTGTCCCACGAACTGGGATTCGATTTCGTCGATGTGAAGCACTGCCATGGGTATCTCGGCCACGAATTCCTGAGCGCCCACACTCGCGAGGGAAGGTACGGCGGAAGTTTCGAGAACCGGACTCGTTTCTTGAGGGAGGTGGTTCGAGGCATCCGATCTGTCGCACCTGGCCTGGAGATCGGGGTGAGG
The DNA here is from genome assembly GCA_016871215.1 of Acidimicrobiia bacterium. Lineage (GTDB taxonomy): Bacteria > Acidobacteriota > Terriglobia > Versatilivoradales > Versatilivoraceae > VFZK01. The sequence continues at coordinate 6,404 of VFZK01000187.1, forward strand.
CTTTCCGTGTTCGATCTGGTGCCCTACCGCCCAGACCCAAAGCGATCGACTCCGGGCAAACCGGCGACTGGTGTGCCAGAGATCGATCGGCAGTACCTTCCGTATCGATGGGGTTTTGGCGTGAATCCGCAGGATCCGACTCAGATTGATCTGACCGAACCGATGCGCCTCCTTTCGTTGTTCGAGGAGATTGGCATTCGGCTGGCAAATCTGACAGCTGGCTGTCCTTACTATAATCCGCACATTCAGCGCCCTGCGTTGTTTCCTCCGTCCGATGGATATCGGCCTCCAGAAGACCCACTGGTGGGAGTGGCTCGGCAGATGGAGATGGTACGGCAGATGAAGCAGCGGTTTCCCAATCTGATCGTCGTCGGCAGCGCCTACACCTATTTGCAAGAGTTTCTCCCACACGTCGCACAGGGCGCCTTGCGCCAGGGCTGGGTGGACTCTGTGGGGCTGGGGCGAATGGTCTTGAGTTACCCGGAAGCACTTTGGGACGTGGTGACCGGACAACCAATCAAACACAAGCTTCTGTGCCGTACTTTTAGCGACTGTACGACCGCCCCGAGGAACGGGCTGCCGTCAGGCTGCTATCCTCTTGACAGCTACTATAAGCTGAGTGACGCCGCTCGAGTGCTTGAAGCGGTAAAGGCCCGGGGACGCGAAAACTGAAGGAACGCGGCGCGTGAGAGGGTTCTGCCGAGTGCAGCCCAAAGCGCGCTGACAGTTCACGAAGGTGTCTATGAACGATCTGTCTCGCCGTCGATTTTTGCAGGTCGCCAGCGCTTTCGCCGTTGCCCGAGTGCCGCAGGAGCAAAAGGCACCCGATCCACTTCTGGACCTCCACCAACACACGCCATTCAACAACCGTCCGCGCGATCTGGTACTGAACCACCAGGCGCACCATCGGGTCAAGACGACGGTCATACTGCCGGGCGAGGGTTGGATGCTGAAGATCGTAGGCGGTAACCGTGACTGCGCTGCCTTTCAAGCTGCCCACGCTGGCCAGTTTGTCAGGTTTGCCAGTGCCGATCCGGCGGAATCGCGCGCCATCGACTTTCTCCGGGGAAACATCGAACGCGGAGCGATTGGAATCGGGGAAATGAAGTATCACGTGGCCGTAGATTCTCCCGAGATGCACCGGGTCTACAAGCTTGCCGAAGAGACGACAGTCCCGGTTCTCCTTCATTTCGAGTATGAGACGTTCAACACCGGATTCGAGCGCTTCGAGAAGGTGCTCAAGGCGTATCCCAAGGTGAACTTCATCGGACATGCCCAAACCTGGTGGGGAAATGTGAGCGCCGATTTGGACCCACTCGATCTGTATCCCAAAGGCCGGGTAAAGCCAGGAGGCTTGACGGACAAGCTTCTGGGAGACTACCCCAATCTGTATGCTGACCTCTCTGCCGGGTCTGGTTTAAACGCCATGACCCGTGACCCAGAGTTCTATCGAGGATTCATTGCTCGCCACAGCTCGAAGCTGCTGTGGGGCAGCGACTGCGATTGTCACGATGGCAAAGGAGGGGGTATTCGCAACGGGTTCTGTCTGGCCGAACAGTCACTGGGAATACTCCGCAAGCTCGCCCCTGACGCGGCAACCTTTCGCCACATTGTCTACGGAAACGCCAGCCAGCTGCTGAAGCTGAAGTCGTGAAGAGTGCTGAAGGAGGCAGTTTGGGGCCGTGCTTCCGGGCTCGGAAGGGCAGGCTGCTGCCGAGTCAGGGTCCTGTCAAAGTCGTGAGTTCTCCCTTACGGTCGGGCTACTGAACAACCGCGTGGGCCAAATCAGTAGCCCGCGCGTTAGCAAGGGCTCGACCTCGACTCAACGACTTACGAGACTTTGACGGAACCCTGGCCGCCGAGCGACGCAGCCCATCCGAGGCTCGCTCACCAATTCTTTCCCGACCTCAGATTGGCGGCAACTTTCTTGAAACATTGTCTGTTCCCCTTGCGTTAGACAGACCAGCAAGGAGGAAACCCTATGAAGAAAGCGCTCAGATTGTTGTCTGTGGCTGTCTTATCCGTCGTCATCGTCTCCCGTGCAGGGGCTGAACAAAAGAACCCCTGGTTTCATCTTGAGGTCAAGGAAAACAAAGCGGAGCCTGAGTACGTGAAGGTCAACCTTCCACTCAGCATGATGGATGTCGCGTTGAACATCGTCAAAGACAAAGAGTTCAAAGGCCACTTCAGGCTGCCAACCGATGAAGTGAGTCTTGCAGACCTGCGGAAGATCTGGGCCGATCTCAAGAAAGTCGGGAACGCTGAGTTTGTGACCGTGCAACGCAAGAATGAAACAGTGAGGATCGGCAAGGAAGGGAAGTACGTTACCGTCAAGGTTGCCGAGAGCCAGGGGGAAAAAGTGTCGATCAAGGCTTCGGTTCAGGTTGTGGATGCGCTTTTGGCTGGCACGGGCGACGAAGTGGATCTCAAGGGTGCGCTGTTGGCGCTGCATAAGCAGGAGGCCGGAGAGATCTTGACGGTTGATGACAATCAAACCCAGGTCCGGATCTGGGTTGACTGAGGAAGGGAAGCGCGACGCGGCCGTGAGAAGCCTGAGTTGGCCAAGTCTTCTTTTGTTACAGAAGCTCCGTCATTTCCGCGAAGGAGGCAACTCTCTTCGTTCGGGAACCAATCACGCTGCCCGAGAACGACTGTCGATGGGCACTCACGGTCAGTGGTTGGCGCTGATCCTCGTTTGGCAGCGGTGCCAGTTGGAGCTGGTCTCTTCAAATCTGGCGACCACCCTTCACACTGCTCTGTCGTGACAAGTGAGGCGTGATGACAGTCAAGACGGCTCTCAAATACATCTTCATCGGACTGCTAGCCGCGTTCTTGCTGTTTGTTGGATACATGGTTCAAGCGGGCATTGCTATTGTTCGGGTAAAGACACCTGATGCTCAAGTATGGGTTCCAGTCCCCGTTGCGCTAGGGACCATCGCCGGACATTTGGTCGATGTGCCACTCCGGCTGGAGCAGCATTCCCAGGAGGTCTGGCAATACCGGGAAGCGGTGGCGGAAATACTACGTCAGTTGCCATCTCTTCCGGACGCAGACTTCGTGGAGATTCGAAAGGGCCGGGAACAAGTGCACATTTTCAAACGTGACGATTTTCTTCACGTTCGAGTCGATCATCCGGGAGAGAAAGTGGACATTCGGCTGCCGATTCGAACGGTCGATCGTCTGGCAAAGGTGTTGGGCGACCCTGACGCATCGTTGGGTGACCTTTTTGGTTGCTTGCAATGGCAGAGGGCCGGCGAGCTTGTTCGGGTCGAAACAGACAGCGAAGAGATTCAGGTCTCTCTGTGGTGATGAAAGGGTAGGCGAAGATAGCTCGAATCCATTTGGTGGAACTCTCAATCGGCCTTGGACACCCCCCGGCTCCTTTCGATTTTCCTGCAAGATTCGGCCATAGCCGTTTCAAGGTCAGGCGGATCTTCCTTTAGCTTGGAGCGACGACTTTCCCGGCAATGTCAGGATTGGCGAGGGTTCCATCGCAATCGCAGGCACGGAGTCGCCTGACTACAAGCTATTTCACCGGCAGAGGAACCCGAAGCGCAGCGAGGATGCGCCGTTGCTGCGGGTCGGGTTTGGGTAGACGCATGACGGTAAGCTT
>VFZK01000188.1 GCA_016871215.1 Acidimicrobiia bacterium
CCGGCACCAGCAAGTGGAACAAGATTGAACATCGCATGTCTTGTCACATCACAGCAAATTGGCGGGGTCGGCCGCTAAGCAGTCTGGCAGTGATCGTCAACCTGATCGCCTCGACCACCACCCGGACAGGATTGACCATCCAGGCCGACCTGGACCTGGGGACATATGAAAAAGGTATCCGGGTATCCAAAGATGAAATGGCAAGACTTCAATTGAAGCCAGCCGACTTTCACGGCGAGTGGAACTACACGATCACATCCAGAAATCCAGCGGTAACGTAACTCATCACGTCTCGTCATCAAACATAATTGGTGCAGTTTATTAATTTACGTCTCCTAATAGGAGGCTTTATGGCAGCTGATCCAAAGAGAATCAACACCGCCAGAAGAGAGTTCCTCCAGAAGGGTGCGGCTGCGGCAGCCTCTTCACTTGGGATGATGGCCTTCCCATCCTGCTCCGGCTCAACAGGGCAGGTCTCGCTTACCGCTGCCTTGACCGGCAACGAAGCGGCGTGGAGCTTCTCCGGCAGCCGCGACTGGACTCAAGATGGCGATGGCATCCTCTACAGCCCCGTTTGGAACCAATATCGCGTTCGGAAGAAGGGAAACGACCTGCTCAAGCGTGAGGACTTTGCCTACCCCAGCCAGGAAGCCCTGTCCGACACAGACATCACCGTTGAGTTCCGAACCTACTACTGGTCGGTGCTGAGCACCGGGATCGCGTTCCGCGCCCAGGATAGCCACCAGCTTTACCTGGTGGAGTTCTACGACACGGAACGGAAAGGTCCACAATACTCCGTTCGCCTGTTTGTGCAGGATGGTTTCGGATACCGGAGGGAGATCGCAGCCGGGTTCGCGCCACATCCGGAGCTGCCCGAAAGGTGGGTGCAGCGGGGACCCAAAGCTGACGAGTGGGAGCAAGCGACCCCTGGCTGGGCCAAAGCCCGCGTGCTGGCTCAAGGAGACCGAATCCAGGTTTTCATGGACGGGAAGGCAATTCTCGACGTGCGAGACGCAACCTACCCCGCCGGGCGGGCAGGCATCGTGGCACGTGGGCCTGTCAACTTCAGGAGGCTTCAAGTATCTGGGAAGCGGGACAAGCGGACTGTTCCCTGGGAAGCGTCGAGGGAAGAGCGGCCACCCTACTTCTACCCATGGCCGGATACTAAGAAAGAGTACGGCGACAATCAGACCTATCCCGGCTGCTTCCGGATGGCCGACGGTCGTCTTGGAGTGTGGATGGGCGTCACCGGCGACCCGCATGCGCCAGACGATATTCTGCTGGTCTGGTCGCGAGACGAGGGCGCCACCTGGGGAGATCCCATGCTCTTCAAGAAACGTCCCGATCTTGGCAAACCGGGATACTTCTTTGGGCATCAGGACGGGCGCCTGTCGTGCCTCTACGCTACGACGTATGACTGGGACAAGAAATCGGGCGGTGTCCACATTGCTTTTTCCAGCAATGGCGGCAAGACTTGGACGCCACCGAAACCACTGGTGGTGAGCGGCAAGCCGTTGAACGCCCATGCATCGGATGGGACCATCGGGCCGTACTCTCCGATCGTTCGTTATTCCGATGGGACGCTGCTTCAATATTACTACCACGTGCAGACCATCAAGGGAGGCAGCCAGGAATCGAACGCTGAACGTCGCGACCGCTCGTTGGTGATTCGGTCCACCGATGACGGCAAGACTTGGACTGGCCCTCACTATCTGGACGCCGAAAACTTCGACAGCAACGAAACCATGGGCGCCGAGCTCGCAGACGGCAAGATCGTGGCTTTCTCCCGAACGCTCCGGTCGCCTTTCATGTGGATGAGTACTTCCGCAGACAAAGGGCTGACCTGGAGCAAGCAAACACAGTCGAATTGCACGGGCGAATGTCCCTTCTTGCTGCGGCACAGCAATGGCGTGTTGGTGACGGGCAGCCGCGGAGCAGGGATCTTCATGAAGACCAGCATCGACGACGGCAAGACCTGGTCTCGGGAAGTGCGAATTTCGCTCTGCTCGGGGATGATGGGGATGATTGAGATGAAAGATGGCCGGGTTCTCGTCGTGTTTCATGAGGCGTATCGGACCCCGACGCGGGTGCGAGGCCACTACATGCGGGTGCAGAAGAGCGGCAACCTGCTGCCCGCCTAGCGTCGTGACTCCTTTGTAAGTCGCCGCCACAAGCTCTGCCGCAGTGTTCGCCGTGCGCCACCCCATGGTACCCCAGCCGCCGCTGTTGGGATGGTTCGATCCGGAGAAGCCGGCAGACGAACCGAACGGTTTCACCACAGACTGTTGGACTTCACATGGACCCGCGCTCTCCCGCCGGTGCGAGAAACGGCTTTCGAAAGCCGTCCAATCGCCACGAGCCGGGGCTGGATGGCGTGGGTATCCTACGCCCGCTCTGCTAGAGCAGCGCCAGTCTTCCATGCTACATTCACCGAGAGCCGTGCTCCACTTTGAGGAGTCTGTTTCTTGGCCACGAACGCTCCAACACCGAAGACAACCGATCTAGAAACAAGAGTCTTGTCCTCCATTCGACAGCTCTTGCAGGAGCTGGGCTCACAACGGGCTCTTCAAGCACTTTCTCGCGAGGCTTCGCTCGAACGCGAACTGGGGCTGGGAAGTCTTGAGCGCGTCGAGCTGCTTGACCGGCTTGAGAAGGAGTTTGGCCGAAAGCTTCCAGACCAAGTGCTGACAGAAGCCGAAACGCCAGCCGACCTGGCGACAGCGCTGGCGGGAGAGAAGCCAACTCGAGCGCCAGAACGGCATTCGCAGAGATCTCCAGTGCCCAGGCAGACGGCGCCCTGGCGCGCAGAATGCGGACAACCGCCTTCGGTATTCGAAGACCCGAGCGTCGCCACGTTGACCGATGCGCTTCGGTACTTTGCCGAACGTGATCCCGGCCGAGCTCACGTGCATCTTTACGGCGAAGATCGCCAGCCCGATGTCATCAGCTATGGCCACCTGCTGGCGGGTTCGTCCTCGGTCGCAGCGGCTCTGACTTCGCGGGGGCTAGGCCATGGCGAGACGGTCGCGCTCATGCTGCCCACAGGCGAGGAGTTCTTCATCGCTTTCTTCGGGATCCTCCTCGCAGGCGGCGTGCCGGTGCCGATCTATCCACCCTTCAAAGCCAGCCGACTGGAAGAGTATGCGCAGCGCCAGTCCCTGATTCTGCAAAACGCCGGAGTGCGCTTTCTACTCACTTTTCGCCAGGCCGAAAAGCTAGCCTGGCTGCTCAAGCCGAGAGTTTCTTCGCTACACGGCGTCGTGACGGTTTCGGAGCTCGTGGCAGAAAAAGTCCGCCGGCAGCGGGTGCTCCCTGCGGCGCCGCCTCGTGGCGACCAAATCGCGCTCATTCAGTACACGTCTGGCAGCACCGGCGATCCGAAAGGCGTCGTGCTCAGCCACTCCAGCCTGCTGGCCAACATCCGGGCCATCGGCATGGGGATCGGCCTTCGGCCTGGCGACTTCGGCGTGAGCTGGCTTCCCCTGTACCATGACATGGGATTGATTGGGTCCTGGCTTACGGCGCTGTGTTTCGGTGTTCCGATCGCGATTCTGTCTCCACTGGCGTTCTTGAGCCGGCCGGAGCGCTGGCTTTGGGCCATTCATGAGCACCGAGGCACGGTGTCCGCAGCGCCCAACTTTGCTTACGAGCTGTGTGCGCGCAAGATTGACGATCGCGCGATTGAAGGGCTCGACCTCAGCTGCTGGCGAGCAGCGCTCAATGGAGCCGAACCCGTCAGTCCCGACACGCTGGAACGATTCATCCGCCGTTTTGAGCCCTATGGCTTTCGCGCCGAGTCTTTTCTGCCCGTGTATGGACTCGCTGAATCTGCGGTAGGGCTGGCGTTTCCCGCTCAGGGACGAAAGCCTCGCATCGACCGGATCGAGCGGGAACCCTTCGAGAGCGAGGGCGTCGCCTTGCCGTGTTCGGAAGCCGAGCCTTCGCCTTTGCGCTTCGTTTCTGGAGGAACGGCGTTGCCTCGCCACGAAATCCGGGTAGTCGACGACGCCCTGGGTGAGGCAGGCGAGCGGGTTCAGGGGCGTATTCAGTTTCGCGGCCCTTCGACCATGCAAGGGTACTTCAAGAACCCGATTGCCACCGCCGCGGTGATGCTCAGCGACGGCTGGGTGGACACAGGCGACTTGGGTTACCTGGCCGACGGTGAGCTGTTCGTGACGGCGCGCATCAAGGACGTGATCATCAAAGGGGGAAGGAATCTCTATCCACAGGAAGTGGAAGAAGTGGTTGGCGATGTCGACGGGGTACGGCGAGGGTGTGTGGCTGCCTTTGGCGTGCAGGACACTCGGCTTGGTACAGAGAAACTTGTCGTTGTGGCAGAAACGAGGACCACCGACTCGCTGCAACAAGACGATCTCGAGGCGCGAATTGTCGCTCGCGTGGACGCCCAACTCGGTCTTCCCCCAGACGTTGTACGGCTGGTTGTGCCGCAAACCGTACCGAAAACCTCGAGCGGCAAGGTTCGGCGGGACGCCTGCAAGCAGATGTACTTGAAGAAACAGCTCGAGAAAACAGCCTTGCCGGGCTGGGTCCAACTACTCCGGTTGGCTGCGGGTAACAGCAGAAGACAAATCTGGCACTGGGCCTCGCGATGCTTGCAGGCACTCTACGGGATCTATGCGTGGCTGTGTCTGGCTGTCGTGATGCTGCCGGGGTGGCTCATCGTGATTGCCGTCTCTCTCCGAGAGAACGGGCGGCGGATGCGAGCACGCCGTGCGTTCGGCACTCTGTGCCGTCTTGCCTTGTTTCTGGCAGGCCTCAAGCCGCGTCTCCTCGGAGAATCCTTCCTGACTGAAGCCATCCAGCAGGCGGCAGACGGACAGCCACTGGTGGTCGTCTCGAACCACGCCAGCTATGTGGATGTCCTGCTCGTGGCAGCGGCGATTCCAGCCCCCATCTGTTTCGTCGCCAAAGGCGACGTGGTCTCATGGCCCCTGGTCGGGACTTTCGTTCGCCGATGTGGCTATGTCACCGTCAGCCGGCAAAGCAGCGCCCGCGCGGCAGTTGATGGGCTTCAGATTGCGAAGCGGCTGCATTCGGGTGAAGTCGTTCACGTTTTTCCGGAAGGAACCTTTACACGGCACAACGGACTCCGGCCCTTCCAGATGGGCGCTTTCAAATCGGCTGTCGAAACGGGCTGTGCCGTCCTGCCGGTGGCTCTGGTGGGGACGCGAAACGTCTTTCGCGATGGAACCTGGCTGCCCCGCTACGGAACACTGGCCGTTGTGGCCAGTGAAGTCATTCGGCCTGCGGGTCAAAGCTGGAGAGATATTGTCGAGCTTCGCGACACCGTTCGATCGGCGCTCTTGAAACACTGCGGCGAAGGCGCTTTCGATTCCGTGCTTCTCGTGTGATAGCACAGCTGGAACGCACACTCCGTCGCACGTTCACTCAGCGTGCGCGGTGCGCCCGCTCTACCTTTAGGCGTTTCTCGAAAGAAACTAATCCAGCTGGGCGCACAGCGACTCTCGGCCATCTGCCATTGGCTCTGAAGCTCGCCCTCAGACAGGCAAGAGCTGCTTCGTTTTGGCCGACTCAAACGCCGTTGCGAGCGTCTGAACGACGCGAACACCAAGTTGGGCCGGGGAGCGATTTTCGACGGGCAGACCCTTCACCAAATCGACAAAGGTCCGCAAGGGTTGAACGCAGGCATAAGCGCCCGGCGCATATGTCGTGTTCATCACGAAATGGCTGCCATCGTTGCGCCGGATTTCGAGGCGAGGCCGCTCGACGTCCAGCAAGAGCATTCCTGCTGTGCCGAAAACCCGGATGTCTACTTGATAGGCCGAACGCGGAGGCATGGTCGCTGCCCCGCCAAGCATTCCGGTTGCGCCCTGGTGAAAACGGCACGCAATCGCATTGAACAGGTCGGCGCCCGTCTCGGAATTGCCGATCATCGCAAAGACCTCGACAGGTTTCAGTCCGGTAATCCAGTACATCAAGCCTAAGGCATGGGTCAGTTGTCCATGCGCAAAGCCACCCCCAATGGCTGGATCGCTCCAGGTCGCGCTGGCAGGTTGAAAGAAAGCCTCGGTTGCAAACCAAGGCGTCTGCCCACTGAACAAGTCGCGCAGCGCACTGGCCATGTGACAGTGAACGTACTGGATGTCTCCGATGGCTCCGTCTCGAATCCGGTCTCTCGCTTCCAGGGCAAAGTCCGTATAGTTCCAGCCATACGGAATGACGAAGTGCAGTTTCCCGGCCCCAGCCAGAGCGGCCAGCTCAAGGGCCTCGGCCGAATGGAGAGTCATTGGCTTTTCGCACAGGACATGCAGGCCTCGCTTCAAGGCTGCCGAGGCCTGGGCGTAGTGCAGATGATGTGGCGAGCTGACAACGACAGCTCGGAGCCCCGGGAGTGCGAGAAGCGACAGGTAGTCTTCAGTGGCATAGGACACTTGAAATCTGGTTTGCAAGTTTCTGAGTTCTTGCTCGCCCAGCCGGCACACGGCTGCCACTTCGACATCGTCGAACGACTGCAGGACCGGGATATGGTTTTCGGCAGCCCACCAGCCAGCTCCGATGATCCCGACTTTCACTTTGTTCATCGCTCAACTCCTCTGCATCCAGCGCTGACGGCCTTCTTGGCCTATTCTTTGCGAGGTCGAGTTATTCACGAGGCGCCGACCCAGCTGCTGGAGAAACCAACCTAGCTGGTGCTTCGCTGGCTAGCCAGGATCACAAAAGACACCAGCAGCAAAATGCTCGACGCCGTCATCATCAGCTTGGGATTTCTTCCCGAATTCTGCCACTCGCCGGTGACTGCTCCCCAAACATTGGAGGTCATGATCGATGCCGCTGTAATGGCGGCAAACCCGTACACAAGCCCAACGCTGCCCACCAGGGAGACCCCATAGCCGTAAATGAAGATGGCCGAGAACCAGAGAAACCCCATCGCAAAACAGCGAAGCCAGCAGTTGCCCGCCTGCTGGCCCTGCCAGAAAACGTGCCAGGTTCGCTTCCGCTGAATAAGGTAGGTCGTATAGGCCGCGTTGATCACCAACCCCCCGAGCAGGACGGGAATCCAGACCGCCAGGCTCGCCAGAATGGGGGAGTAGCCAACTGCCTCGGCCTTCTGAATGAGACGCCCTCCAAACGCGAAGCCGGTGTTAAGCATCGACGATAAAACCCCGGAGGCTGTTGCGATCGACACGCCCACCAAGGAGCTTCGAAGCGAGATGTTGCGTTGGCTGGCAGCACCCTGAGCCCTGTCGCGAGCCATCGCGGCGGCAGCACACAGCACAATGCTGATTGTCAACGTGACCAGCCCGGCAAACAGCAGGCTCTTGCCGCGAGCGTCCAGTTCTGCCGCGCCAATGAACAGCGGGCCCGTACTTCCAAGCAGTACGACGATGCCGTTGACCATGGCGTTCGAAATCGCCATGCCGAGCCGCGCCAGGCTCAAGCCAAACAGCAGTGCTCCAATGCCAAAAGAGATGCCAAAAGCGGCGACCGACAAGGTCATCACGAGATTCTCGGCAATGACCCGAAAAATAACCTGTGGCGCCAGCAACAGAGCCAAACCCAGCGGCAAGACCCCCATCGCGGTGAGAGCGTAAACCAACCAGATGTGTTCCCATTGCCAGACAACCACGCGCTTGGCAGGCACAGCGAACGACCCATTCGAAATTCCAGCCAGCATCATCGCCAGGAATCCAGCTACATAGCTCAAGGACCCGCTCATTCGTCACTCCCGATGGAAAACTTCCACATGCGCAATCGCGGGTGATCGATGTCCCTGGCAGCCGCCTGCGTCGATCCCTTGAGACGCAAGTCCGCGCGGCAATGTACCGTACACCCTGTCAGGAGCGGCTATTTGACAATGCCTGTTGTTCCCTGTAAAGACAAAACTCGACTGTCAGATACCCTACAGAACTCATCGACTTTGCATCGTCCTCGTGGTAGTATCGTGCCGCTGAGTCACTCCACGCGTGAGAGCGCCATTGTGGTTTTTCTGAGGCAGGCCGGTTAGCCGAGCGCATGGCAAGCCGAGCCATGGATTGCCAATCACAGGAACGCTGCCAGACCAATCCGAGTTTGCTTTGGGCTGCCATCCTCATTGCGCTAACGTATCTTACAGCCGCGCAAGATCAGTCATTCACGCGGCACCGGAATGCCAGCAACGGGTCCAGCGGGGCTCATGCTGCACTGGATGACTACTTGTGCAGGTACGACAAGCGAAGCACGATCGAGTTCCGCTAGGAGTGCAGCAACGCAATTGGATTCACGCCGGAACCATTCTTTGAACCGCCGCAAGTTCCTCCTTCAATTTTCTAACGCTTGCCTGGCCGGCATCGGCTTGAGTCAAGACCCCTGTGCGGCAAGACCTGTCGCAGGCGAGCCTCGGACCCGTATCACGACCGAGCCTTCGGCCCCGTGGGCCATTCGAGATGCTGCCTGCTTCGACGTTCACACCAAGGTGTTCGTCCCGCATCGAACGATCTGGATCGAAGGCGAACGCATTGCGGCCGTCGAGGAAACCGGGAGGGCCGGAGCGCGGCGAGGAAAGAGGGTTCTGGAAGCGAAAGGCAAATTTCTGATCCCTGGGCTCATCGACGCCCATGCTCATCTCACCACGGTGCTTTACCAAGCGGCTATGACCGGAGATGAAATCCTACCCTTCTTCCTGGCTAATGGAGTGACCACACTCCGCAACACTGGCGACAACGTTCCAGCTCAGAAGGTCATTCAGCGCTACTCCGAGAACCACCCTGACATCTGCCCCCGGATCTTCCTCGGCAGCTTTCTGATTGGAAGCGCCCCGCCGATCCACCAAGACATTGGGTGGACTCTCTCCAAACCAGAAGATGTTCCGGCATTTGTCGCGCACATGGCGAGCTGGGGCGTCACAACTTTGAAAATCTATGCGAACTGCCTTCCTGCCGTGGGGCGCAAGGTGATCGAAGAAGGACACCGTCACGGAATGGGGGTTACCGGCCACCTCTCGAGCTATCCCGCAAGCCAAGCTATCGACGATGGCATCGACTGCCTCGAGCATATCCAGTCGGTTTCGGACTTTCTGCGCAGCGATCCGCGAAACCGTCATTCCCTGGACGTGACCACCGACGCCGCACAGCGTCTGGTGGAAAAGATCGCGCGACACAAGGTGTTCGTCGACCCAACCCTCATGGTGTTTTGGGGAACATTGTTCTTTGCCGATGACCCTCAGGTCATCAACCACCCGGACAACGCAGGCATGCCCAAGCGACTGCTGGATTTCTGGGCGAAAGATCGCGTCCTCAGGCTTTCCAACTACAGCTCTGGCCCCCTATCGGCTCGCCAGTCCACCTTCCGCAGGTATCAAGAGTTGGTCGGAATGCTGCACCGAGCCGGCGTGCGCATTCTTGTTGGGACGGATGCTCCCCAGCCGCAGGTTCCGCCAGGGCTCTCTCTGCACCATGAAATGAAGCTCTTGGTGGACTCGGGCATGCCTCCCGGCGAAGTTCTGGCAGCAGCGACCTGGAACAACGCCAAAGCGCTCAGACAAGAAGAAAACCTGGGTTCGATCGCGCCAGGAAAGCTTGCGGATCTGGTGCTGCTGGAGGCGAATCCGTTGGAGAACATCGAGAACAGCCGCACGGTGCACCGAGTGGTCAGAGGCGGCAGGCTGCTGACGCCGTCGCAGATCCTGAAGGCCACATCCGGTGTCTGAAAGAGCGCCTGATTCCCGAATCTAGGCGAAGGACTGCTCGCCCAGACCGCCGGGTTGGGTGGATCAGGTCGTTGTGCTGCTGATTCGTCACCGGAATTGAAACAGGCCTTTCGCTAACGCAATATGAAAGGGCGCCCCTTCTCTGTGATAGTTTGGAGTTGCTTGAAGACTCTGAACCCACAAAGGAGGAAACGCCCTATGGGACACAAGTATGTTGGTCTGGATGTGCATCAGTCAAGTACGGTAGCAGCTGTGCATGATGAGCAAGGCAAGAGCATGATGGAGTCGATTCTGGCCACTGAAGCCGAAGCGATCCGGGATTTTCTG
>VFZK01000189.1 GCA_016871215.1 Acidimicrobiia bacterium
GAAGCTGGAAAACCTCAGCAAGATGCTCGCGCTTCGTGTCCTTCGCGCTAACCGCGGATGGGAACATTACTGGCACAACCTACACGAGAAAGCAGCGTGAACTGACTCGCACCTTTAATTGCACCCCATCTCGTCAGCGGTCTTTACAGCGCCTCCCTTTTCAGTATAATAGTCGCCCTTAAAATCTCTGAGCGTGGCTCCAGAGCGCACGGTCACGGCAGCGATTCACTTTACAATCTAGAAAACGACATCGGGTGTTGTAGTTCTTCTCATTAGAAACGAAGGAGGACGCGCGTGATAGAAGTCGAGCAACTAACGAAACGGTACGGCAGCGTCAAGGCGATCGATGGCGTGTCGTTTCGCGTCGAGAAAGGAGAAATCCTGGGCTTCCTGGGACCCAACGGCGCCGGCAAGACCACCACGATGCGCATTCTGACCTGCTTCCTGCCCGCCACGGAGGGTACGGCCCGGGTGGCTGGCTTCGACGTGTTTAACCAGCCGATGGAAGTCAAGCGCCGCATCGGCTACCTGCCGGAGAACCCACCTCTGTACAACGAAATGACGGTAGACAGCTACCTGGATTTCGTCGCTCGGATCAAAGGCGTGGACTCGGGCGAACGGAAGAAGCGCATCGGCGAGGTCAAGGAGAAGGTCAGCATTCAGAAGGAGAGCCAAACGCTTATCAAGAATCTGTCAAAAGGGTACAAACAGCGGGTCGGTCTGGCGCAGGCGCTGGTGCATGATCCGGAAGTGCTGATCCTGGACGAGCCAACGGTTGGGCTCGATCCCAATCAGATCATCGAAGTCAGAGAACTGATCAAGAGCCTTTCTGGAAACCACACCATCATTCTGTCAACGCATATCCTGCCTGAAGTCGGCATGACCTGCCAGCGCGTGGTGATTATCGCTCAGGGTAAGATCGCCGCCGTTGACACGCCGGAGAACCTGACACGGCAGCTGCAGGGGTCGGATCGCATCTATCTCGAAGCCACGGGCCCCGAGGGGACTGTCGCCGGCAAGATCAAAGAAATCGAAGGCGTGCTGCGGGTCGAGTCGCAGAAGCTGGACGGCAGCGAGGCCTGCTCCTATTCGGTGGAGACGGAACTCAAGAAGGATGTGCGCAGCCGACTAGCACGGAAGATTGTCGAGAGTGGATTCGATCTATTGGAGATGCGAACGATTAGCATGAGTCTGGAGGAGGTTTTCTTGCAACTGACCACCAAAGAAGAGGGGGTGCACGGGAAATGAAGAACATCCTTGCCGTTCTCCAGAAAGAACTCAAAACGTTTTTCGTCTCGCCAATCGCCTATGTTGTCCTCACCGTTTTCCTGATCATCGCCGGCTACTTCTTCTACAACATCGTGACCATTTTCATCGAGCGTTCGATGATGGCGATGATGCAGTCGCAGCAGTTCGGCGGCCCGCCGCCCGCGATGGATGTCCCTGCTTTGGTGACTCGAAACTTCTCGGGAGTGACCAGCACGGTCATCCTCTTCATGCTGCCCATGATTACCATGGCGTCGTTCGCAGATGAAAAACGTCGCGGGACGATGGAGCTTCTCCTCACTTCGCCGATTACGAATCTCCAGGTGATCCTGGGAAAGTTTCTGGCAAGCCTCACGTTCTTTGCCGTGATGCTGTTGCCGACCATGATCTATTACACGTTCGTTTTCGTCTATAGCTCGCCGAAGATGACCCTCGGGCCGGTGTTGTCTAGCTACCTGGGTTTGCTGCTGCTGGGCGGGTCACTGATATCGCTCGGCCTCTTTATTTCAACCCTCACGGAGAACCAGATTGTCGCGGCCAGCATCACCTTTGGCGCATTCTTGATTCTGTGGGTCATCGACCTGGCTGCTCGTGGGGGAGGTACCGTCGCTCAAGAGATTGTGAGCTATCTGTCGATCTTGAATCATTTTGAGGATTTCTCGAAGGGCGTCATCGACACGGCCAGTCTGGTGGTTTACGGCAGCTTTATCTTCCTGGGGCTGTTCTTGACTTACCGTTCCATTGATTCGCTTAGGTGGAGGCAGTAACGCGCATGAAACTTCTAAAGAACATTGCGTCCTTCGGCCCGGCCTTGATCGTCGCGGGCTATGTCTACTACTCGGTTCAGGGCATCTGGAACATTCCCGTTCAGGTCGTGCTCTACGCCGGCGTCGCCCTGACGCTTGCTCTTGTTTTTCTCAGCCTGGACCAAATCAAAGCGGCGTTCCATTGCCGCTCCACGCAATATGGCACGAACACCCTGGTGATGACGCTGATTGTCGTCGGCATTCTGGGAATGGTGAACTTTCTAGGGAAAAAGCATCACAAGCGCTTCGATCTGACCAGCGCCAAATTGTATAGCCTGTCAGACCAGTCGAAGAAAGTCGTGCAAGGGCTAAAGGGTGAAGTCCGCATCCTCTATTTCGACCGGGAAACCAGCCCAAACTTGAACGACCTCATGGCCGAATATAAGGCTGTGGACTCGAGCAAGATCAGTTTCAAGGCGATCGATCCGCAGAAAGAGCCCGCTCAGGCAAAGCAACACGCCATCACCCGTTTCAAAGAGACCGTCGTCACCTATGGAAGTAAGAGCGAAAAGGTAGACACTCCGCAGGAAGAATCCATCACGAACGCCATCCTGAAGGTGACCCGCGAAAAAAACAAGGTCGTTTACTTCCTAGAAGGCCACAACGAAGGCAACGTCAACGACAGCCAGGAAGCCAAAGGGTTCGCGACGGCTAAGAAGGCGATTGAAAGCCAGAACTACGAAGTCAAAACAATCAACCTCGGCCAGAACCCAGTCATTCCGGACGACTGCTCAGTCTTGGTGATCGCAGGCCCTCAGGTGGCTCTGCTGCCGACTGAGGGTCCCTTGATTGACAAGTTTGTCGATCAAGGTGGCAAAGTCTTGCTGTTGCAAGATCCAGACACCACCGCCGGCATCGACGACCTGTTGAAAAAGTGGAAGATCGGCTTGGAGAGCAACATTGTTGTGGACTCGAGCGGCATCGGCCAGCTCTTTGGAATGGGTCCGGCTGCCCCGCTGGTGTCAACCTATGAATCCCATCCCATCACCAAAGACCTGACACGCTCGATGACATTCTTTCCGTTTGCCCGCTCGGTCAAGACGGTAGAGAACGCCAGTTCTGCATTCAATTCCACGACTCTCTTCAAGACCTCTGAAGCAAGCTGGGGCGAAACGAACCTCAAGGGCGGATCGGCCCGCTACGATGAGGGTGCCGATATCAAGGGGCCCGTTGCGTTGGGCATCGCGAGTACCAAAACGGTCACCGTCGACGAGAAGGAGAAGAAACGGGGCAAAGAGGCTCGGGTCGTCGTGATTGGCGACTCGGATTTCGCCACCAATGCTTACTTTCAGCAACAGCGCAACGGCGACCTGTTCCTGAACACTGTGAGCTGGCTCGCCGAAGATGAAGATCTGATCTCGGTGCGGCCCAGAACCCAGGAAGCCCGCTCGATCCAGCTCACCCGGGCCAGCTCCAGCATCCTGTTCTGGGTAACCATGGTGCTGCTGCCGGGAAGCGCGCTCGTCAGTGGAATTCTGGTCTGGCTAAGGAGACGGTAGCCGATGAAATGGAAGAACCTGGCCATTGTTGCGGCCGTTTTCGCAGCTCTTTTCGCATGGGTCTATTTCTACGAGATCAAAGGGGAAAAAACGAGGGAAGAAGCCGCCGAGAAGGCCAAGAAGATTTTCTCCTTTGAAGAGAAGGACATTGCCCAAATCACCGTCAGGAATTCTGAAGGCGAATTGGTGCTTCAAAAGGACAAAGACATCTGGAATCTGTCCAAGCCATTAGCGACGAAAGCCGACAAGTCCTCGGCCGACAGCCTGGCGAGCGATATTGCCTCGGCGAAGAACGAGCGCACACTGGACGAACCGAACCCCAACTTCAAGAATTTCGGCCTGGAGCCGGCGGTGGCGAAGCTCACGGTGAAGCTGGGCAGTGGACAGACCCATGAACTGGAGGTCGGCGACAAGGACTTCAGTTCCAGTTCGGTTTTTGCCCGGATTCCAGGCCAAAGCAAGATCTTGGTGCTCTCTTCCTCGCTGCACAGCAGCGCAACAAAGAAGCTCTTCGATTTCCGCGACAAGAATGTGCTGGAGTTTCAGCGTGACCAGCTCAAGGCGATGAACCTCCTGGCGAAAGGTAAAGAATACGCCTTCGAGAAGTCTGGCGACGACTGGCAAGTCAAGAAGCCCTTCGAATCGAGAGCCGATAATTCCGAAGTGAATTCGATCGTCAGCGATCTGGAATTCGCCAAGGTCGAGGAGTTCGTCGAATCCCCTGCCGAGCTCAAGACCTACGGCCTGGCTGCGCCGACAGTGCGCGTCGATCTGTTTCTCGGCGAAAATCGCGCACGCAAAACTCTGGCCGTCGGAAGCAAGATCGACAACCATTACTACGCGAAGGACGAAGCTCGCGAGGCAGTCTTCAAGATCAAGGAGGATCTGTTCAAGAAGCTCGATGTTGAATCGGCCAAGATTCGCGACAAGAAGGTCCTGCGCTTTGAGCGAGGGAATGTCACACAGATTGCCGTCAATATCGCCGACAAAGAGTTCTCCTTTTTCCGCGGAAGCGACGACAAGTGGAAGATGAGCACACCCGCAGGACACCAAGGCAAATACATCAGCGAGTACAAAATCTTTTGGCCTCTCGAAGATCTGGAGGGCAAAGAACTGATCGACAATGCGAACCTGGCTGACGCCAAGTATGGCTTCGCGACTCCCTCAGCTCGAATTAAGGTCGTCGAGAAAAGCGGCAAGACGACCGAAGTCGCTTTGGGGAAGCTCGACAAGGAACAGGTTTTCGCGAAGACCGGCAACGCGACCACGGTATACAAGGTCGAAAAAAAGGTCTTGGACGATTTGAACTTCAAGGTCGAAGACATCGTCGAAAAATGACAGTTGGGTTGACGCCTCTCTTCGCTTCGCTAGGGCGAGGAGAGGTTCATGGTTTCGATTCCATGCATGACTTTCGGTCAAGGGGTGCCTTATGCCAATTAGCCAGGATCTGCTTGAGATTCTGGTCTGTCCGCTGTGTAAGGAGTCTGTCACGCTGACTCCGGACAACCAGGGCCTGAAATGCTCCAAGTGCAAGCGAGTCTACCCCATCAAAGACGACATCCCCGTGATGTTGATTGACGAAGCCAAAGTGGAAGAATAGTAGTCGCCGACGGCGCTCCTGCCCGAGGATTCAACCCATTCGCCAGATTCCACTCAATCCAAGACTTCCAATCCGTTCCAGACTTGAATATTGCGCAGCCTTGGCCGTGGTTGGCACGATGGGGATGCTTCCACCACCGGTGGCATCCGTTGTGGGCCGATGTGTCGCCTGGGCGGGCTTTCATCTGTCCAAGAAGCTTCGAACAATTGCGGAGCACAACCTGCGGTTGGCGCTGCCAGAGCTGGATGCGTCCGGGCGCGAGCGAATCGTGCGTGGTGTGTTTTCAAACCTTGGCCGTTTGCTGGTCGAGTTTTG
Organism: Acidimicrobiia bacterium; assembly: GCA_016871215.1. Classification (GTDB taxonomy): domain Bacteria; phylum Acidobacteriota; class Terriglobia; order Versatilivoradales; family Versatilivoraceae; genus VFZK01. Next base: position 5,487 of record VFZK01000189.1, read on the forward strand.
CCAGCTTCCCAAAATCAATGCGCAGAACATCTCCGAGCGAGTCGTCTATGACGGCTTTGAAAACTTCTCGAGGGCCCAGGCGCAGGGTCGCGGCGTACTGTTCTTGACCGCTCACTATGGGGCATGGGAACTGTGTCCCTACGCCCATGCACTGTACGGGCACCCGCTGAAGTTCGTTGTGAGGCCAATCGACAATCCGCTGGTCGACGGGCTGGTCAATCGCTACCGAACGAGGAGCGGGAATCAGGTCATCGAAAAAAAGAACTCGCTGAAAGAGATCCTGCGCACGTTGAAGCGTGGCGGAGCGGTGGGAATCCTGATCGACCAGAACGCCTTTCAGGAGGCCGGTGTGTTTGCGCCGTTCTTCAACATCCCTGCTTGCACAACCACTGGCTTGGCCACCATCGCTCTGCGCACTGGGGCTGAGATCGTTCCGGGTGTACTGATTTGGGACGGGCGGCTCAGAAAACATCGGCTGCGATTCGAGCCTTCGGTGCCGCTCGCGACGTCGGCCAACAAGCAACAGGCGATTGTCGATATCACGACCCGCTGTAACCAGGTCTTGGAGGCGCTGGTGCGCCAGCACCCCGACCAGTGGCTCTGGGTTCACCGCCGCTGGAAAACCCGTCCAGAAGGCGAAAAGGACCTCTACGCACCAGAGGCAATGGTTGGCAGTGCGGGAAGAGGCAGCCAACGTCCATGAATCCGCCACCCCAATCGGTTCTGGTCGTCGCTGGAGAGGCTTCGGGCGATATGTATGCCGCTGAGCTTGTTGCAGACCTGCTGGGCAAGGCCAAGCCAGGATCGCTGCGGTTCTTTGGCTGCGGCGGCGGACGCATGCGCGAAGTCGGTGTCGAGACCATTGTAGACATTCACCGCCTGGCAGTGCTGGGACCTTTCGAAGCCCTATCGCATCTAAGGCACCTTTACTCCGCGCTGAAGTTGCTGTCGAACGAAGCTCGTACAAGACGGCCGCGCCTGGCCGTACTGGTCGATTTCCCGGACTTCAATCTACGCTTGGCGGCGAGGATCAAAGCGCTCGGCATTCCTGTGTTCTATCTCATCAGCCCTCAGGTGTGGGCTTGGCGCAGCGGGCGTGTGAATCAGATGCGCAAGACCATCGACCGCATGCTCGTTATCCTTCCCTTTGAGAAAGACTTCTATGCCGCGCGGGGCATGCAAGTCGACTATATCGGCCATCCGCTGGTCGATCGAGTCCGCGTATCCCAGTCCAAGAGCGAGTTCTTCCACTCCCACCGTCTCGATGAATCTGTGACGACAATTAGTCTGTTGCCCGGAAGCCGGACAAAAGAGATCCATTTCCATCTTCCCATCATGCTTCAGGCGGCCCGCTGGTTGCACTCGCAACGTCCAGTCCAGTTTTTGTTGCCCGCCGCCTCGAGCCTGCACCGCAAACAAATCTGCAAGATCTTGGCCAAAGCTGGCGGCCCGCCCGTGTCTTTGCTGGAGGATGATGCTTACAACGCCGTTGGGCATTCGGATCTGGCAGTTGTTGCCAGCGGAACGGCGACGCTTGAAGCCGCTCTGCTAGGCACTCCGCTCATCGCGGTCTTCAAGATCTCGAATCTGACCTGGATCATCGGCCAGTATCTCGTGCAGGTCCCGTTCTACTGCCTCGTGAATCTGATCGCCGGGCAGGCAGTCGTGCCCGAGTTATTTCAGAATGACTTCACCGCCGAACGGCTGCACGGCGAGATGGCGGAACTCCTCAGCCAACCCGAACGATTGAAGCATGTTAGAATGGGCCTGGCTTCCGTAAAAGAGAGGCTCGGAGCGGGCGGCGCAATCCACAATGCGGCAGAACACATCCTTCCCTGGCTTCAGAACTTCCCTGCCCTGTGATATCGCGACTTCGAATTCCGAGAGGTTGAGACTGCCACGAACGGAGCGGCAGTTCGCGCTGGCTGAATGTGGCACACAATGCGGCTAGCATGGATTCGCGGACAACGGTATGACGAAAAGCGCATCCAAGCCTTGGGATTTGTAAGACGCGGCACCGTGGGGATAGATCTCATGCGGCACTGGAAATCGACCCTTTTGTTTCTTCTCTCGATCGCTACTGCCGCGCTTTTTCGGCCTCAAGCACAATCGCCACGGGCTGACGACGAGCGAAGAGTGCAGGTCGATGCCGAGGACTACCAAGTCGAGGCCGAACTGCTTCCGGCCACTCACCAGATCAAGGCCAAATCAGGCATCCGATTCACGGTGCTGCAGGATGGTGTCAGCTCGGTAACCCTGGAGTTCAACGCCAATCTCAAGCCCGAAAGAGCATACTTTGCCGACAGGCCACCTGCCGCAGGCGCCGTGCTGGCTCCCGAGCCCGAGGGAGCGAGTTCGACGCGGTCTGAGGTCCCATATCTCTCTCGGCGTCCCCAGTCAGCCCAAAAACCGCCAGCCAAGCCTCCACTAGCTCCGGCGATCGCGGCAAAGGCCCCCGATGCCAATTTGTTGCGTTTCTACCGGGACGAGGAAGAACACACGCTGCGGGTCGACTTCAATGTTCCCATGTCTCGTTCCCAGTCAGCCACGCTCGTAGTCGAGTACGGAGGAACGCTGAATTCCGCCGACAGATCGCCCCTGGAAGGCGTTCAGATCGCCAGGATCCAGGACGACGTCACCTACCTCTTCGCCCTGAGCCGGTGGTTTCCCATGCACCGCTTCTCGAGAGACCGCGCTACTGGAACGTTTCGCATCACCGTACCGCAGGGCATGCTTGTAGCGATGGACGGGACCGCCAAGCCCAAAGAACAGAAGGGCGACAAAGATGTGTATACCTTTGTCAGCGAGCGATCAACCTTCCCTGGGTCGCTCGCCGCTGCAAAGTACAATGCCCTGCCGGCGACGGCGGGTAAAGTCGAGGTCACGTTCTACGTCAAAGACAACAAGCGCGACTTCATCGAGGCTCAGACCGAGACGCTAGGCAAGATTTTGGACCTCTACGCCGAAAGGTTCGGTTCGTTTCCGGGTAAATCCTTGAAAGTCGTTGTCATCGACAACGACTCGTTACTGGGATACTCGGCTCCAGGCATGGAGTTCCTGGCCGACCGAGCTTTCGACAAGGCGCCAAACATCAATCTGCTGGCGCGGGAAATCGCCTATCAGTGGTGGCAGTACCTCATTGTACCGAGAGGGCCTCAGGACCTCTGGCTGAAGGAAGGCTTTGCGAATTACTCGGCGCTGCTTTTTCAAGAGAGCGTTTCAGGAGAGGCTGGATTTGCCCGCGAGATGCAGGAAACCGCCGTGGCCGCGCTGCTGCACGAAGACAAGAGTACGATTCGCAACGCCTACCAACTACCGGTATATTCGCCAGAGTACAACTCTGTGCTGAAGAGCAAAGGCGGCTATGTGCTCCACATGCTGCGCTGGGTGCTGGGAGACGAGAATTTTTTTAAGGCGCTGAAGGAGTATGTTTACAACTTCGGCTACAAGGAGGCCTCCATTGAGGATTTCAAAGCGATCTGTGAAAAGATCACGAGCCAGGATCTCACCTATTTCTTCTCTCAATGGATCGACCAGAATGGAGTCCCTGACCTGAAGTACGAATACACCACCTACCGCGCAAAAGAAGGCTTCAAAGTCAACGGAACCATCCGCCAGGACATCGACACATTCCGCATGCCAGTCGAGATCATGATCGAGACCGACGGCAAGCCGGAAACGAAGCGAGTCGACGTCATTGGACCAGAGTCCTCGTTCTCGGTCTCGACTTTCGGAAAGCCGAAGTCCGCCAAGATCGATCCCAGCTACAAGATCCTTAGGAACTCCGAACAACTCCGCGTCGCCGCCGCCATTGCCAAGGGCGATGAGCTGCGGCGCCTGGGCGAACCGACGGAGGCCATTGCCGAATACCAGAAAGCGATTGAGTTGAACAAGCGCAGCTCGCTGGCGTTCTACCGGGTTGGAGAATCCTTTTTCGAGCAACGGAGCTACAACTCCGCTGCTAATTCCTTCCGCGAGGCCCTTAACGGTGACCTCGATCCAAAATGGATCGAAGTCTGGTGTCACATCAATCTGGGCCGCATTTACGACGTTCTGGGGCAACGCGAGCGGGCTCTCGGCGAGTACCAGAAAGCCGTGGACACGAACGACGATTCTCAGGGAGCCCAAGAAATGGCCCAGAAGCTCATCCAGGAGCCCTACAAGTACGAAGGCAAGCGCGAGTTGGTGCAGTAGATCCCCCAGAGAGCGATTTCTAAGCACGTCTTCTTCGGTCTCTTCTGAGGCCGGCCTGCGGCGTCGAGCCTGAAGGATCCCTTGCGTCGTTGGCTGGCGCACTCGGAGCGACGTCACCCATCGTTCGCCGTGCCACCGTTGAATCGCCGCCTTCAGACCGACAAACTGAGCTAGATCATCATTCTATTAATAAGTAGACCATAACGATTGTTTGTGGCATACTCCTCTGAAAGGAGGATTCTATGCCATTCAGAAAACGGGGACCGTCACTGACCTTCACCGAAACCGAGTTAGCGA
>VFZK01000190.1 GCA_016871215.1 Acidimicrobiia bacterium
GATTTCAACAGCATTGAAAATGCTGCACACTCAATGTCCACAGGGCCCTCAGGCGAATTGTGCTGATAAATCACCCACACGACTTCCTGAAGACCCGCATTCGTTTCAGTCCTCCAGCGGACCCATGGATTCACGGCCTCTGCTGATGCGTTACGTAAACAATTCTAACGCGTCCTACACCTACTTGAATCCAAAAACCGAGGACGACAACAAGGTTGAGCACGAGAAGAACGAAAACAAAATCCTCGCGAAGTCATGCACAAGCGGGCTAGTTTGCAACCAGCACATCTGCGATCCTTACGGCGGCTTTCCCGTCCCAATAAGGTATCGGCTGCGACTTCTTGCCATGACCTTGGCAAACGCTGTCCACCCACTCCAGCACTCCCTCAGCGTCACCCCGCCCAAGTGTGTTCGTACCCAGTTCGACGGTAACGAGCTGCTCCGTCTCGTTTCGCAAAGTCAAGCAAGGCACATTCAGATGGGTTGTTTCAGCTTGTACACCACCTGAATCGGAAACAACACCGAGGGCGTGCTTGGTCAGACAGACGAAATCGAGATAGCCCAACGGCTCTGTCAATTGAACTCTTGACTCTGCTCGCAGTTTGTCCAGCAAACCAAACTCCTCCAGCTTTCGCGACGTTCTGGGGTGAACCGGAAACAGAACAGGAGCGCGAGATCCCGTCTGCGTAACCAAGTCGGCCAAGTGCGACAAGGTTTCCCGGGAATCAACGTTGCCGGCGCGATGGAGTGTGATGAGAAAGTACTTGCCGGGCTGAACTCGCAGAGCCTGCAGGATCGAGGAGCGGTCTGCCTTCGCTTCGAACTGCATCAACGCATCGATCATGACGTTGCCTGTCAAGTGGATGCGGCCAGCGGCAACTCCCTCTCTAAGCAGATTCTCGACGCCAGCCTGCTCAGTAGCGAACAGGAGGTCGGAAACCTGGTCGGTCAGGAGCCGATTGATTTCTTCCGGCATCTTCCGGTCGAAACTGCGCAGCCCGGCTTCTACGTGTGCCAGAGGGATGTGCTCTTTGGCACACACGAGCGCACAGGCCAGCGTTGAATTCACATCGCCAAACACAACGACCCAATCGGGGCGAACACTTTCAACCACTTCTTCAAACCGCGTCATGATTCGCGCGGTCTGCACGGAATGGCTAGCCGATCCTGACTCCAGGTGGAAGTCGGCTTTCGGCAGTTCCAAGTCTCGGAAAAAGACATCGGACATTGCCGCGTCGTAATGTTGGCCGGTGTGGACAATCAAACTCCGAACGTCATCTTGACGCCGCAGGAATTCCCGATGAAGCGGAGCAACCTTCAGAAAATTGGGCCGGGCGCCCACGACGGAAAGAATAGTCTTCCTCATGAGGCGGCGCCCTCGCCTTCGACCGCCCGCAACTGTCCGTCTAGCTGCCGATAACGGCCCTGGCACGCGCTGCAAACGACCTGCGATCCATCCTCAGTGGCGGGCAGCCGGCTGCCGCACTGGCACATCCATCCAACGTGCCGCGCCGGGTTGCCGATGACCAGCGCGTAGTCTGGGATATCCTTGGTTACGACTGCTCCGGCGCCGACGAAGGCATAGCAACCAATCGTGTGCCCGCACAAGATGGTGGCATTGGCGCCGATCGAGGCGCCTTTCTTCACAATCGTCTGGCGGTACTCGTTGCGCCGCACGATGTGGCTGCGGGGATTGATCACGTTCGTAAAGACCATCGACGGCCCTAAGAACACGTCGTCTTCACAAATCACTCCGGTGTAAATCGAGACGTTGTTTTGCACCTTGACGTTTTCACCGAGAACGCAGCCCGGCGAGACCACGACGTTTTGCCCGATGTTGCAATTGCGGCCAATCTTGCAGTCCTTCATGATGTGCGAGTAGTGCCAGATCTTGGTTCCGGCGCCAATCTCGCAAGGCTCGTCGATACAACTCGAAGGATGGGCGGAGTATCCAGGCCGCACAGCGACGCTGGGCTCGACAGAAACCTGCCGGCCCTGCTGCTCTAGCGACTCCTGGCAAGCGTTCAGGAGTCGCAGGACTCGGAGGCCTTCCTCGCCATCCGTGCGTGGCCTGTTGCGAGTTTCAATGCATTCCAAGAAATGCCGGCATTCTTCTTCGAGCGGCTCCTTGCCGTCGAACGCCACCGCAACGCCTTCGGCTTTTTCCGGAACGGGTATACGATTGACCCACTGGATGCGATGAGGGAACAGCATCAGTTTGTTGGAAGGGGCCGCGTCGTCGAATACAGCCATCTGGCGTTCACCCACCACGACAAGCTTCTGCTCCTTGAACGGATGCAGCCAGCTCACAAAGATATGTGCGTTGACTCCGCTGCTAAACTGAAAATTACTCACCGTCACATCGGCAATCGAGCGATGCAGGTAGTTGCCCCCCTGCGACGAGACCCTTACAGGCATTTCGCCCAAAAGCATGAGCATCACTGAGATGTCATGCGGCGCAAAACTCCAAAGGATGTTTTCCTCCGTGCGAATCCGCCCGAAATTCAGGCGATTGGAGTAAACGTAGTTGATCTTTCCAAGCTCGCCGCCCTGCACCATGGTCCGAAGCTTAAGCAGAGCAGGATGATATTGAAGAATATGCCCGACCATCAACAGCTGCTTCTGCTTCCGAGCGAGTTCGACAAGCTCCTCCCCGTCTGAAACAGCCAGTGCAAGAGGTTTCTCGACGAAGACATCTTTCCCGGCAAGCAGGCATTCCTTTGCCAAACGGTAGTGGGTCTCGGCTGGCGTCGCGATGACGACTCCCTGGATAGCCGAATTGCCGGTTAGGTCGTGCAGCAACGGCGTAACATGAAGGTCGGGATGCTCTCTCTCAAGTTGGCTACGGCGAGAGTCGTCTGCTTCACACAAGGCCGCAAGTACACCCAGCCTCTTCCATACCCGCAAGTGATTTTGCCCCCAGGCACCCGCTCCGATAAGCCCGATCTTCATAGCACTATTCCAGGATTGGCTCGCTGCTACCAAGCCAGTGTCCCCAAGAAGCCCAACCTAGACTGGCAAGAGCCTTCTCGGGAAGATGTGGATTCGTTGGCGAATCCTCAAGTAAAAACGCGGTATGTTAGCACAGAAGAAAGCTCCATCGATCCATCAAGATTCGTGTCTTCCGCAACATGTCGATTAGGAATCACGCTCGAAACTGCGCAAAAGAATCCGGTGGAGCTGTGGCAGCCGCCTGGTCTTGAATACCCGGCACACCGCTGAGATCAGGAGCGCTCGCTCTGTTCGGGGAGTGCTTCCGTGTTGCTTGGGCATTCCGACAGCAACCGAATCAAGGTCTTTAAATTTTCCATCCGCACAAATTGGAGAAAGACGGTATTCTTGTGCAGATAGCTGGCGTTTCGAGTAGACTCAATGTCTCAGAGCAGCTATGAATCCTCGCTTTTCCTCCGACCGAAAACACAGGTTTCTGTGCCTCACCTTTAGCCTGGCAATGGCGGCTTTCACAGGCCTCTCGACGTTGGCATCCGCACCCCGGACACTCATTTTACGAGACTGGGGCGGTGTTAGAATCATCGAGCAGAACGGCCAGATCCAGGTCGAAATCACGACCGAAAACCAGACCCGTATTGCTGCCATCGCCGTCATCGATTCAGACGCAAGGGTTCGCCAGGCTGCCGTGCGGAAACTCTCCGACCAACCTGTCTTGGCTCAAATCGCCCAGCAGGACCCGGACCTCAACGTGCGCTTGGCGGCACTGGAGAGAGTCACGGATGAGACGTTGCTCGAGTCAATCGACAAAGCGGTCACGGAGACAGACATTAGGGCTTCAGCAACGCGGCGGCTGACGAGTGCAGACGATCTGATGGTGCTCATGAGCGATCCGGCCGCGCGAGTCCGCACGGCTGCCATCGAGCAATCCAACCAGCAAGCCCTGATTCGTATGGCTGCAACCAGCGACCCCAGTCCCGAGGTACGTGCGACCGCTGTGCGGAGGTTGGCAGACCTGAACGCCGTTTCAGAAATCGCAAGAAAAGACTCATCGGCTTGGGTTCGCAGAGAAGCGGTCGAACGCCTGGCAGACCAAAGCCAGTTGTCCAATGCAGTCGTTAAAGACCCGAGCCCCGAGGTGCGAGCCGCAGCGGTATTGAGACTGGCGAATGCGGACCTGTTGGATCGGCTTGCTGTCGCCGATCCCGATGCGCGCGTCCGCGCGAACGCAGTAATCCGCATTACAAACCTCTCCCGTGCCGAGCAGATCGCGCTGCAGGATCGCTCGCCTGAGGTGCGCGCAGCGTCGCTAGGAAAACTAAGCGGACCTTTGAGATTCTTCGAAGAGCGCGCGCAAAACGACAAGGCGCCCGAAGTTCGGAGAGTGGCGGTTCGACGCGTGACGAACCAGCTTCTGCTGGCGCGAATTGCCCAATCGGACGGCGACCCCGAGGTCCGAGCTGAGGCGCTAAGAGGCGTACAGGACCTTCAGCTCATCGAGTCCGTTCTCGAGAAAGACCCTGACCCGATCGTTCGACGGCAGGCCGTTGAACTCCTCGGAAAGTTCCGAAACCTGGACCTAGTCGCCCTGCACGACCCAAGCCCCGCGGTGCGTGCTGCCGCAACTCGCCGGGTTCACCAGCAAAGCCTGCTGCAGCGGATGGCTCGAGAAGATCCTGACTGGAGCGTGCGAATGGCCGCCCTTCAGCGCGTCAACGAGCAGCGCGTCGTCGAGGAGATCCTCAGAAACGATCCCAGCGCATCCGTTCGAGAAGCTGCGACTCGCATGGTGGCCAATGAAACCCTTTTGAGGTCAGTAGCCCGTCCTGCAAGACTGATGTCTGCGCACAGGAACCCGAACCCGGATGTGTGGATCATTACGGGGACCCTTCTTCGGACCGATGGCTCTTCTTTTCCAAAGCAAAAGGTCGCGCTGCTCGGCGTTGACCAGGATACCCTCATGTCGCCAAATTGCCAGGTCTGTCCCGAGTTGCCCACAGTGGAAACTGGCGTCGATGGCAGCTTTCGTTTCGAGCTTCAACGAGACGGCCTGGAACCGGGCCGAATCTTCACCTTGGCCGTCCGCCTGGAAGATCGATATCTCCCTTTGCTGAGAAACGGACACCCGCTCACGCTCCGACCGGAAACACGGCGTGGTACCGCTTCGCTGGGCAGCCTGACCGTCGCCCCACGCGACACCGTCATCGCCGTGCCACCTTAATTGTAAGCCGCATGACTCGGGATGATCACGCCCGATAGGGCTCTGCCGGCTACCTCAAGCCGCTGAATTGTCTTCCCGTCCCGCAACCCTTGGGCTTGCGAAGGCTCTGTTGGGCGGTATGAATCGAAGGAAACTGCGAACCTCGTCTCGGCCAAATGAGCCTGGCTGTAGCTAAACCAGTTCGATGCTTTTCAACTGAAATGCCAGGCGACGATTGTCCTTGACGCCAAGGTGGGAAGGGACGAAATGCCGGTTAGCCTTTAGAGCAACTTCGATGGGCTCGGTGCTCAGCTGCGGCTGGATGGGGCACGTCATGACGAATTGACTCTCTCGCCGTACCTTCTTCTGTTGGATTACACTGCCGTTGAGACTGACTCTGATAGTCATGGGTAGCGCCCGGACTGGCACTTCCTCCGTACTTCCCACGATTCGCACAGCCGTTTTTCCTTGAACCTCAGTGAAGAGGAAATGAGCGCAGTCGGCAATCCACCCGTCGGGGTATGGGCAAGGCTGTCCTATGCGCGTAATCTGTTTGAAAACCAGGTAGGTCACCAGCTTTCTCAGAGACTTGCCGCCCTTTTCAAGCCAAGTCCAGCGGAGCCAGGGAACAGCTTGGCGCAGTTTCTCCAGAAAAAGTTCCTGGTACGGGCGCCAACAATAATTGAAGAAGGCTGGAGGATAGCGTCGTCGGCCGTGGCGGCGCATGATCGACGTGAGCTCCTCTAGCCGCCTGAGGCCTCCGGCGAACGACTTCGCTTGTGGATACTCGCGCAGCACGCCCAAGTATTCCGGCAGATAGTCCACCTTGAAGCGCTTTCCGATGCGGATGAAGAGATCCCAGTCCATTCCATAGTGCAGCGACTCGTCCAACATCGGGATTGCATCGAAGACTCGCTTTCGCATGAACACAGTCTGCTGAAGAATATAGTCTCCGTAATAGATCAGCCGCCACAAGTTGAACGGCTCGGTAGCCGGGAAGCGGCCTGTGATCTGGCTGTCGCGGTCCATCAAGTAGCCCTCCCCATAGATCATCATCGTTTCGGGGTGTTCGGCCAGGTGGCTTGCTGCCTTGCCGACGGCTCCGGGCAGGAGCGTGTCGTCGGAGTTGAGCCAAGCCACGATTTCTCCGCTGGCCATGCGAAAGCCCTTGTTGATCGCGTGAGACTGGCCGTCGTCCGCCTCCGAGATCCACTTCAAGCGGCCTTCGTACTTGCGGAGAATTTCAGTGGTGTTGTCGGTGGAACCACCATCGAGGACAAGGTATTCGATGTAGGGGTAATCCTGGCCAAGGACGCTTTGAATCGTTTCTTCAATAAACTGCCCCTGGTTGAACGAGGGAGTAACGATGGAGACGAGAGGGTTCAAGAGGGGCCCCCAGAGCGCTTTGCCAGGGCGCGGACGCTCTGCCGCGGCGAGCGCAACCGGTCCAGAATACACGCAGCCAGATACGAAGGGGCCTTCCTATTGATCCAGCTCCATCGTGCCAGACTCTTGCCGAGCAGAGACAGAGAAAGCGGGCGCTTCCGGAAGTAGCCGTCGTAAGCGCCTGAATTCGATTCCTCCGCCCCGTAAACCCAGTTGAAGGGCACAACTCCGAAATGCTTTTCGACCACCGAGATCATCTCCTCAAAGGCATGGTGCCGCCGCGACAGTGTCTTGTTATGGCAATGCATCCGCGAAAGCGCCAGAACTTGTGGAATATGTTTGAAACGCCACTTCGGGTTTTGCTTTTTCTGCTGTCCAAAGCGAATCCACAAATCCAAATCCATCGCGTAGCGAAGGCGAGTGTCGATGCCACCAGCCGCCTCCAACAACCTTCGTCGAAAAAAACAGGCTGGCTGGCAGATGAAACAATGGTACGCCAAGGTTGAAAGATCGAATTCCCGCGTCGGGTAGTCGTCCAAAAACTTTCCGTTCTCATCGATGTGGTGGGCGTCACCATACAAAAGCATCAACCCGGGATCTCCGGAGAACTGGCGAACTACTTCCTTCAGCGCACCCGAGCAATAAACGTCATCCGCGTTCAGCCAACCCAGAATCTCTCCGCTGGACTGCTGGAACCCACGGTTGACTGCATCCGACTGTCCAGCATCCGGTTCCGAGACCCAGCGCAACTGCGAATCGTATCGCCGCAACAACTCGACCGAGCCGTCTTGAGATCCTCCATCCAAAACCCGGTAATCCAACGATTCGCATTCCTGCTGGAGAACACTTTGAATCGCGGCCTCAAGGAATCGAGCTTGGTTGAATGATGGGGTAACGATTGAAACGCGAGGATTCATTGGCGGCCACATCTGCACCTGCGATTACCTGTCTGAAGGTTCCAGCGCTCCTGCGCCTGGAACGCCGGGATATACGGCTCGATATCATTCACTTTGGGCACCCTTGGCAGAAACAGATCGTCTGAACAGTGCTCTTGCGGCCGTGATCGGATTTGTCAGGCAGTATGCGATCCGATAGGGAGTCGATCTTAGCATCTTTCTCATCTCCGCGTCCTGATGCTCAATCAACTTGAGCCGATCCTCGAGCTCCGCGTCCTGATGCTCAATCAACTTGAGCCGATCCGTGCAAATTTGTACTAGGCCGGCTATTTCTCTCTTCAGTTCTGCCTCAAAGGACCTGAACTCTTTCACGACTTTGTCGTACTCCAGTCGCAGCGAGTCGTGCTGGCGTGATTTCTCTATGGCGGACAGCAAGTCGATGTTGTGCACGTGGGCAAACTGATTGAGAGGCTGTTTCAGTTCTTCAGGATAGAACATCATCACATCGTTCAGCACCATGACCCTGTGCCTGGAACTGAGAGCCTTCAAGGCTTTCAGGATGTCGTCAAACGCTAGCCATCCACTAATCTCATGTGGACTCGGCGGAGGGCAAAAAAAGAGCCGGGCATCATCGACCAGGATGACACTCGTCTCGTTGAGATGGCGAATGGCATGGATTTCATCCAGTAGAGGACATTCCGAAACTTGTCCTGCTGTCCCTTCGGCTGCGCACCAGTGAGCATCCAACCAGAAAAGGATTGAACAACCTTTCAGTTGAGGCATCAACGTTTCGAGGAATTGTGGCGAGTGCCCCAGGACGACCTGTACAGCCCCATCTCCTTCGAACCGACGACGCGCCTCCTGGTAGTACTTTTCGGAGGACTCCACCGTGTACACTCGATCGAAGTAAGGACGCGCCAATGCAACCGTGTCGCCCTCAAAAGTACCGGTTTCAACCAATACCGAAAGAGGCAGATGGCGCTTCAATTCCTCAATGACCTTCGTGTCGACCGAAAAATGAACAGCACCCACTAGTTTCTGTTTCTCCCGGAGAGTCTCTGGACCTCGCTATCGAGGACTTCAATCACCTTGTGGGCTTGCCCCCTGAGGTGAGACAAACAGTTAAGAGACAGTGTACCGTTAACTGAAAACTTCTCGACTCCCAAAAGCCTCTGATTGATACTGGCACGCAGTTGGCGAAGCGGAGGCGCCCGTTGAGCAGTCATGATTTGGAAGCAATCAGCACAAAGACATTGCAAACCTGGTTAGGAAAAAGGCGAAAGAGACTCTCTTGTATCAGAGATCCTGCCAGCGAAAGGCGGCAACCTTCCCTTCGGGCCCGGCTTTCGTCGAAACTCTTGAAGCTTGAGCAGGCCTGAGCAGACGTCGGTTCCGATGATATCGTAGCCTCTGTTCTTGTAAAACCCCAGAATTCGACCACAGCCGCAACCTGCTTCAAGGATCTTGCCCAATTCGAAGTCAATAGTTATTTCGGCAAACTTGATGGAGCAGAAATCCGCGTTTTTAATGGCCTCGTCAGCCGGAATGCTTCTGCCAATGGGCCGTGCGCTTCAATGCATCGGCAATCCCTGGATCATTCACGTTGTCGGCCGACACCAGATAAAGCGGCCAGCCAAGATTGCGGCAAGTCTCCGTCAGCGGAATTTGAACGTCAGGAAGATGGACACCTGCGAAGGGAATAATTGTTGTGCCAGCCGCGGAGACGCTAATGTTCGAGGGCGTGGAGCCGCCGAAAAGAATCACGCCTTCAGGCTCCATGTCATGCACCGCCAGCGCCTGAGCATAGGCTCTTGAACGCGCGGTATCTGTAGCCAGGAACCACACTGCCCTAAGTTTCATAGCGCACTTGCAACTTGTTTGCGAGGGCCTTGACCAGTGCTCGTTCCTGAACGATCAGCCAAGCCAATCGACTTTGCTCGGAATCGGCGAGCTGGACGCTGACCCCAGAGAGCGTGTCGAGCGCTTTCAACAGGACGTTGAGGTAAGGCAACTCCCCGCTCAGTTGGTATGCTCTGACTGCTACTTCGGCAAACTCCAGGTACAATGACAGTCGTCGAAACGGGGTATGACTATCGGCCCTGAAAAGATTGCCTCTGAAAACGTAGAACTCGTAGAGGCGTTTGCTCACTTCGAATCGTTGGACAAGCCGGTCAATCCAGGGCTTCATTACATTGAACTGCGCAGGGTCAGTACTCAGGGCAGAACTGATATGGGTCAACACCTCATGGGTACTTAGGCGTTCCCCAGCGATGGAGCCCGGCTTGACCACTGCCCGCTCAGGACCTGATGGCGGAGGCAAAGCAGCAAGGATTGCAGCGCGAGCCTCATGCCATGCGTGCAGAAACTCCCAACCCTGAAATACCGAATAGAAAGGCTCTTCGTGGAATCGTGTGGGTCAAAGTGCCCCCCAACCCCCCCCGAAAGGGCCGTCAGATCAGATTGGGTTCAGTGAGGCGGTGAGGATCTTGAGACGCAAATAGTCCTCATCGCGGAGACCGTAGGCCCGGCGGTG
>VFZK01000191.1 GCA_016871215.1 Acidimicrobiia bacterium
AGAGTCCAGCAATCAGAATCATGAACGCCAAGCCGCCTTAATCGACAAAAGAAGTTCCACCCGCTGAAAAATCGCTCCCCAGGCGGATTCTCACCACTTTCAAAACCGGGGGTTTTGCAGCGGAATCGAAATTTGGCGTTATCCAGCATCGTCTCGTCGAGGTCAGCCACCACGGCGAGCGGTTGCTTGCTTGGGCCGACAGGCCGGCCCTGGCGCCGCTTGGCTGACTTCACCGCTTGTCTCACTTCCCTCAAGGCAGCGTTAAACGTCTGACGGCAAAGCGCCTGATACTCGGCTGAAGTCTGCATCCACAGGTTGGCATGCAGGTGAGGCGGATGGACTTCGCAACTCCGAAGCTGCGGCGCCGGCGCTTGGGCCGGCAGCGCGACGGGAAAGGCAAACGCAATCAACAAGACGAGAAACCAGCGTTCAGGCCTGAAGAGGTGGTTCATTCGCGCTCCTTCGGCTGTGAAAAGACCCGAGAGTCGACTGGCTCGCGGTCCGCCACCGCTTTCTTTCTTTCGACTACGCTAAAAACCGTACGGTTGCGCCAGTAGAGGTCATAATGCAGTTCGACGATGTGTGTGCTGCGCTGTGCGAAAAAGTCGTGTCCGAACTCCCACACCACAGGGAACTCGCCTTCGCTCCCGTGGAAGCTGCGCGCCAGCAACTGCAGCACACGACCATCGGCTTCTCGCTCCATGCGCTGCCGTGTTGCGCGGCCGTGCAGAAGCGGCACGGTGTAGACTTGAACTCCGCCCGGCCTTAGCACGCGCTCCACCTCGCGCAATGCCTGGTTGAAGTCGAACACGTGTTCGAGCGTTTCGGAATGGATGGCGAGGTCAAACGAGTGGCTTCCGAAGGAAAGCTGGCAGATGTCTTCGTTTACCAGCTCGCCGGCTTTGGCTCCAAGCGCGAGTTCCGGTCGATAGCAGGTTTCGGTGACCTGCCCGAGCGTGCGCAACCAAGGGCTGAGGCCATTGACCTGATTGCAGTGCAGAACGCGCAGGCTGCTTGCCGACGGGAACAGCTTGCGAATGCTCCAGAGCAGCATGCGCACTCGTTTCGACATCTGGCACGCAGCGCACGCCTGCCCTTCGCGCTCATCGAATTCGGCGCGTTCCCGAGCCGACAATCCCCACGCCGAGGCTAGCGCATCGCTAATGACGCTGCGGCGCTCAAAAACCCGCCCGCCGCAAGCGATACAGCCATCCCTATCGATGCGGCAGAAAGGGCGCCTTTTCATGCTCTGCCCCCGGCGGCATCTGAAAACACCCCGGCGGTCTGTCGGGCGCAGGTTTCCCAAGAGAAGCAGCGAGCTCGTGCCGGACCGGCGGTGGCAAGGGAGCGTTTGAGATCATCCGACTCGGCAACGCGAGCGATGGCCTGGCTCCACACTTCGGGCGAGGCGTTTGGATCGACAAAAATCGCCGCCGGTCCAGCGACCTCCTTCAGGGCAGCAGCACTCGAAGCAATGACAGGACAACCGGAGGCGAGCGCTTCCAGGACGGGAAGCCCGAAGCCTTCGTAAAACGATGGAAAGACAAACATGCTGGCTGAAGCGTACAACGCGCGTAAGTCCTCGTCATCCACATACCCAGTCAAAACAAACTGGGAGCGCTGCGGGTGGATATCCAGATATCTCCGCAGCTCCGCGGTTCCCCATCCTGGCTTCCCAGCCAAGACGAGTTGAAACTTGCTTTGCAGCCGAGAGGGAAGCCGGGTATAGGCCCTTAGCAGAGTCTTGAGATTCTTGCGCGGCTCCAGCGTGCCGACACCCAAGATAAAGAATTCACCGATCCGATGCTTGCCTAGCACGTTGAGGCTATGTCGATTAGGCCCTTCTGGCTGATGCCGTACGACAGCGCTACCATTGATGGCCTCCCCGGAATCAGCGAAGAACTCAGCGGAAACCCCAAGCTGCGTGACTTCGATTTTCGCAGCCTGCACACCCAAATGACGCATTGCCTCATCGGCAACGAATCGAGAAACGGCCAGGACTTTGTCCGCCCGACGCACGGCCACCGGAAGCATCCATCGGTGCGCCCAGTTGTACAGAAGCGAGGGCGCGAATCGCACGCCCTGTTGGTGGATGCAATCGTGAATGGTGACAACGGCTGGAAGGGCCTTGGGAAGCTGAAGTGGCAACAAGCCCTGCGCCCCCCAAAACAGAGTGAGCTGCCTGCCCGAAATGCGGCGGTGCGACTCAAACAGATACCAAGGCAGTCCCCATCGGCGGGCGGCCACGTCGTGGCACACCGCGGCGGTTTCAGGCAAGCTGGGAACGCGATGCGAGAACAGCTGAAAACGATCCGGGCTGTGGCTGGCAGGCCAGTGGCGCAGCACCTGTGAGAGGTAGATGCCCACGCCGGTCTTCATTGGTCCCAGTGATCGCGCATCGACACCGACGTCCATGGAAAGCCCTTCAGCACACAAAACGAAGTTCAAGGTGGGCGTCGCTCCCGTGAGCGAACGTGGGGTCTTGAGAGGTGAGAGAAACTTCTGCTGGCTTTTCGCCCAGGCCCCAAAATGTCAAATGAGCCAACCAAGCAAAGGGAGCTACGATCGATTTCTCAAGACAACGTGGTTGAAATGCTAAAGCACCTGCCAGCGATCCTGGTTGCCCTTCGCCGCACCTCGGTCGTCTCGAGAAACTACCGGTCACCTCAAGCTGTCAGCGATCGGTAAAGTCTGGAATAGGCATGTGCCATCCGGTCCAGAGTGAACTTCTCCTGAACCACCCTTCGGTTGAACTGGCCCATCTGTCTTCGCAGGGAAGGAGAGCCGGCTAGCCTGCGAATCGCTTCCACCAGTTGGGAGACGGAACCTGCCTCACAGAGGTAGCCGCCTTTCTCGTGCTCGAGCACCTCGGGAATAGCTGAGATGTTGCTTGAGACGACGGGCTTGCCGCAGGCCATTGCTTCCAGAATAGACAGCCCAAAGCCTTCGCGGCGTGAAGGTTGAAGGGCGATGTCGGCTTCATTGATCTGCTGGACGAGCTCATCTTCTGTCAAACGTCCGAGATAGCGGATGTTGGGCGCATTAAAGAACGAAGTGGCGGCGCGGCCGAGTCCGCCGGTTGCTCGGAGCTCGAAATCTCTTCCAAGTTGCTTCATCACCGGAACGAAAAGATCGGCGCCCTTCCGCCGCGACGCGTTGCCGGAAAAGAACAGCACGATTGGCCCACGATCGCTGCGTGGAACCATCGAGCGTCCGTGTCCGAGGTCATGCGCGTCCTTCGCCTTCGTGTTCTCCATTGGCACCACTTCGTCCACTCCAGGGATTATCTGGAGGAGGCGGCGTTCTTCTTCACAGGGAGAATCTGCCGCCACGCAGGGCGCCTCCGGTTCCAGCAGCTCTACGCCGATCGGGCGAAACCGCGTCGTGTCGATGCCGTTGGGTATCACTTCGATCGGCAGATCGGCTTGAAAGACGCCACATACCGTCTCCCGAGTATGCCGGCTCACGGCAACTAGCGCTCCGGCTTGCCGCAGGGTTTTTTCGACTGAGGGCTTCAACACCAACCGGTGATGCCAGCGAACGGGGAGGGACCGTGTCGAGAGATAAGGCGCATCGATGGAGCTGTGATGCAGCGTTGCCACCAAGGGCTTGTTGGGAAGCGAAAAGTAGCAACCATAGTCTGCGTTGACGTGCACGAGAGCACAGTCCTCTATTGAAGAATTAGCCCGCTTCAAAGCTGATTTCAGCCCCCATGGGAAATATTCCCAGGAAGGAGAAAAGGACAAGCTCTTCCCCTCGCAGCCTAGAGGTGCGAGGCCAGCGATGAGCCGCGCCGTATAGACTGCGACACCCGACCCGGCGATCACCGGATACAGGACCCTCATCGCAGGCGCTCCCGCTGGCGTTCCAACACACTGCGAAACACATCGGAGAACTGCGCCGCGACCTGGTTCCACGAAAACCGTCTTAGAACATGCTGCCGCGCGGCCTCGCCCAGTCGGCGTCGAAGCGCCTCGTCACGCAGCAGCCTTTCGATCGCACCAGCAAGCACTTCGGGCTCATCAGGCTCGACAGCGATTCCTGTGACTTCGTGAATCAGAACATCTGAGATGCCTCCCACCGAAGTCCCCACCATCGCCAAACCCGCCGACGCTGCCTCGATGAAAACCACGCCCAAGCCCTCCGTATCGCCGCTGCGGTCGACGACCGACGGTCCAACAAAGAGATCGGCCGCAGCATAGTAGGCAGGTAGCTGCTCATGCGGGAGTTTTCCCAGGAAACGCACAGATGCTCCGATCTCCAGTTCCGAAGCCATGCGTTCCAAATCCTGCCGCTGAGCGCCGTCACCCACGAGCACTAGTGTCGCGTTGGGAAATCGCGACAGCACATGCTGCATCGCCGCCAACAGGTTATGGACGCCCTTCTTCTCCACGAGCCGCCCAACAAAAAGAATCATTTCGGCAGAAACGCCCAGATTCTGCCGAAAGGAGGAGTCTGCCCGTCGCGGTTCGAATTCCCCAACGTCTACGCCCATGGGCACAATGGTCACGTTCGCCGAGGGACACAGTTGAAGAACCTGCCCGCGCGTGAACACGCTGTTTGCGGTGCAGGCATCGGCCCGCTTCAATGCCGCCTTCTTGAGGAAGCGTCCGACCCTCCCTTGGAAGGCAAAGATGTCTCCGCCGTGAACAGTCAGCACAACCGGAACAAGCGTAAACGCCTGAATCAGGCGCGTGACAACGCCTTGCGGCACGATCCAGTGCGCATTAATGACCTGCACCCGTTCCTTACGGACAACCCTGATGATCGAAGCGAAAAGGCTCGCCATATAAAACGGCACCTGAACCCAGAGCGATAGCGATTGCTTCAGGTTCGGAAGCATGCCACTCCGATAGCACAACGCTTGGCGCCGGGGTAGAAAATATGTGAAACGGCGAATCTCGACGCCATCGAGCACCTGTTGGGATTGCCCGCCAGGAAAGTTGGGCGCCAGCACCAGCACCCTCCAGCCAACGACGGCCAGCTGTCGACTCAAGTGATACAGGAAAATACCAGAAGGCTCGTTCGCGTGTTTCGGGTAGGAAGAAGTGACAAGCAGAACAGTGCCGGCGATGGCCGTAGCCGATTGGTTCATCGATCCTCAGCGACCCTGGCGTCCGGAGTTGTCGAGGGCAGCCAGCTCTGCCAGTGCTGCCGGGAAGTTGGGAGCGAGCATCAATGCACGTTGCAGGTGCGAACGCGCCTCGTGCACACGGCCCAGGTCGGCCAAGACTGCACCCAGGTTGGTATGGGCCATGGGATCGCGTGCATTCAGGTTCACCGCCTGTTCCAGGTGGGGCAGCGCTTCGTTAAGCCTTCCCATCTCTACATAGGCGGCAGCCAGATTGTTGTGTGCGTCAGCATACGTTGGCAAGATCTTGATTGCCTTCTGGAAGTAGTCGACGGAAGCTTCAAACTGGCGGAGCTGCAGCGCAATTACGCCCAAATAGTGCAACACTAACTCGTCGTTGGGCAAGAGCTTGTGCACGTCCAAAAACACGTGCTGAGCTTCGTCCGTTCTGCCAAGCTGCATCAGCGCGACGCCGCGAACCGTGTGCAAGTTAGGCCGGCTGCTATCCGCAGCTAGGCCCTTTTCGGCCATGCTGAGCGCCTGAAGATACTGGCCCCTCTGAATATGGATGTTAGCCAAGTTCAAATACGCAGACGCCTGTAGCCTCGGATCGTATGGCACCTCTTTTTCGGCGAGCGAGAGCGCGATCGTCGCATGTTGTTCCGCCCCTTCCAGGTCACCCTTTTCGGCCCGCAGGATGTGCGCGAGCGAGTTCTGCATTGAGGCGGAATTCGGGGAAGCCTCAGCCGCTCGTTGGTAGAACACAAAATCGTTCTCCCAATCCCGATTGCGTTGGAAAGTCTTGGTACCATAGGTAATGCCAACCAGAGCGAGAGCCGCTACCGCAAGGTAAGTCCGCAGCGGTTGAGAGACCCAAGACAACCCTCGCCAAGCAGTCCAGGGAACCAGCAAGCAAAACCCCCAGGAAGGAATGTAGAGATAGCGTTCCGTGAATACGTTGACGCCCACGCCGCGAATATTCATCACCGGCAGCAAAGTCAGAAATACCCAGCCGGCTGCGAAGCTTGCGACAGGCGCCCGGCGAAACCCATACCAAGTCAGTCCCGCCAAAACTCCAACGCTGCCAATAGCGGCCCAGGCGCGTCCATCCCCAAACCCGTAGACCGGTTGAAACCCATAAAATGCATTGAGATTCACGGGCACCAAAAGCTTGTACCAATACATAGCCATCAAATGAAGGATACTCAGGACCTGCGCCGAGAGGCTGAGCGACCACACTTGCTGAGACTTCGAGATAAAACCCAAGACCTGATAGCGCAGCAGCAAGTAGCCCGCGACTACTGCCAAATATGGCCAGCTCTGTTGGGCAACAGCCCGAATCCGGCCCCTCCAGTCGCCTCTTCCCTGCGGGAAGGCGAAAGCATAGACCCCGATGAGAATTGGCAACGTGAGGGCCATTTCCTTGAACAGCAGCGAAACAGCACAAGCGGCCAAAGATGTAGTGCCGTAACCGCTACGCCTAGCCGCCAGCTTGGGCAGGCGAGCCTTCGGAGCCTGTTTCTTTTTCTTGAGGGGCTTTTCCACAGGTGCAACCGGACTCTGATGCCTGAGAAACAACCAGAAGGAAAGCAAGTAGAACAGGGCGCAACCGAGCTCCGGTAGAGAAGCAATCCACGCCACCGCCTCAGTGTGAATCGGATGCAACACGAACAATACGGCGCCCGAAACGGAGAGCCCGTAATTGCTGGTCAAGACCCAATAAATCAAGTAGGCAACCGCACTGACCATCAAATGAAGGACAAGGTTGACCCAATGAAAAGCTCGCGGTTGCATCCCACCGAGTTGCACTATCCAGCGATAGGCCAACATCTGGAGCGGCCGATAGTAGTTGCTGGTGCCGGTCCGTCCCGGCGTCTGGTAGCCCCAAACATCGGAGAAGAGAAGACGCGTGAGGGGCTCGTCACGGTGCAGGTAGGGATTCCGCACGATCTGGTAGTTGTCGTCGTGAACGAACTGGTTCGACAGTGAGTTGGAATATGCCGCTGCGCCTAAGATGCCCAACAAAGCGACGGCGAAGAAGTGCTGCTGGACCATAGGAAAGAGTTTGCTTTGCCGAGAGTGCCTCGGCGCCATTCCCTCAGACTGGACCGGCGCAGGCGCAGCGAACTGGGCGCTACGGGCGCAGCGATTGCAGCTGGGCGATGGCTGGCTGGTAATTCGGCGCCAAGGCGAGAGCCCTCTCCAGGGATGTACGCGCTTCAGCCGGGCGTCCCAAAGCCGCAAAAGCAACGCCTAGGTTCGTCTGAACAATCGGATCGCTTGGAGACAGGGCTGCCGCACGCTGCAGATGTGGCAAGGCTTCTTGGGGCTTGCCCATCTCCAGGTAGGTTCGTCCCAAATTGTTTCTGGCACTACCGAAGTCAGGAACAATCCTCAACGCCCGCTGCAAATACTGCACTGCTTTCTCGTACTCATGCCGGCTGAGGGCAATAACCCCCAAAGCATCCAAAACGATCTCGTCATTCGGGTTCCGCAGATG
This sequence comes from Acidimicrobiia bacterium, assembly GCA_016871215.1. Taxonomy (GTDB): domain Bacteria; phylum Acidobacteriota; class Terriglobia; order Versatilivoradales; family Versatilivoraceae; genus VFZK01. The sequence goes on from VFZK01000191.1 coordinate 7,572, forward strand.
ATAGTCGTGCAGAGCTCTTGCCCCTTCTTCGATTCGGCCTACACGCAGCAGGGCAATTCCATATGCCGCGCCCTTGATCTCAATGCTTCCAATCTTCAACCCTGTTTCGACGGCTCCCAAACCCCTCTGGTAGTCTCCTCGACCCACATAGATGCCGCCAAGCCCTGCGTACGCATTAGCAATCTGATTCCGATCAGCCGGATCTCTTTCCCAGCCCACCCGAATAGCCTCCAAGTACTGGCGCTCCGCATCTTTCGACATTCCCTTCTGAAGAAGCGCTTGTGCCAGGGAGGTTCGCATCTGGGCCGATTGAGGGGATTCGGCCACCGCGCTTGTGAACAAGGAAAGCTCATCCTTCCAGTCGCGATTCCTCCGAAGGGTCCACACCGCGTAGAAAAGAGAAACTAGCGCAAGAGCTAACACTCCAGCGGGCAAGCGTAAATGGGAAGGCTGCCTCTGAAGCACTTGACTCGAGAGCCAAGCCACGAGAAGACAGAAGCCAAGCGATGGTATGTAAAGGTAGCGCTCCGAAAAAACGTTGGCACCCACCCCTCGGATATTGAACACTGGCAGCAGAGTAAGAAACACCCATGCAGTCGAGAAGGCGGCCACCGGATAGCGCCGCCATGCAAACCCAATCCAACCTACGACAATGCACAGCAACACAGCCGAAGCCAGGAAGCGGCTGTCTCCAAGGGAACGAACCGGATCAAACAAGTGAAAACTGTTCAGGTGAAGAGGCAATATGAGTTTCAGCCAATACTGGCCCGCCAAGTAAATGACGCTCATGGCGAACTCGCCGGGCGACATGATCCAGACATGCTGCACCCGCGAAATGAACCCCAACACGAAGTAACGAACAGTCAAATAGCCCCCAACGACGCACAAGTAAGGAAGAACTCGTCGGAGCGACCTTACAATTCGGATGAGGATTGGCTCACCGGAATGGGAAACCGCGAACAGATAGGCTGCGATCACGATAGGCAATGTCAAAACCATTTCCTTCCAAAGCAGTGCGACAGCAAAAGCCAGCAGTGAGGACACCCGCAGCTGGAGTGTCCGCGTCTGAAGTGTGACGATGCCTGCATTGGCCGAGGACTCCTCTGCCCGCAGGAACAGCCAGAAAGACAGAAAGAAGAACAGACAACAGCCCAGCTCGGGCAAAGCAGCAATCCAAACCACTGCTTCTGTATGGATTGGGTGTAACGCAAAGAGCACTGAAGCAGAAAATGCGACCCAATACCTTCTTGTCAACTGCCAAGCCACGAGATAGCCTGCCAGCGTCGCTAGAACGTGGAAGACCAGATTCGCCGCATGAAACGCGGTCGCATTTAAGCCAGCGACTTGCCCAATCAGGCGGTACGTCACCATCTGAAGCGGCCGGTAATAATTGCTGGTGCCTTTCTGATCCGGATGCGTATAGCCCCAAACATCGGTCACGAAGAGCCGCACCAACGGCTCGTCGGCGTGAAGAAAGGGATTCCGAACGATCTGGGAATTGTCATCCCAAACGAATTCGTGGTTCAGAGCGTTCGCGTAAACCAAGCCGCTGCCGACAATAAGAAAGAGAATTACTACTGCGTGATGCAAACGCCTGACCGGAACTACGGGCCCAACGGAGGCAGATTTTGGCGATGAATCAACGCCATGGGAAGCCTTGCGCCGCCGTCTCGACATAGCAGTCAAAAGACCTCCGGCAAAGCCGGAGGCTTGATGGGTGAGCCGCCATAGGCGGCTGGTCTCAGCCCCTCAAAGGGGCAATCCAATGTTCTCGCTCCTATTCTGCTTAGTGGTCCCGTCTCCGTCGGCATGGCTGGTGGCTTCCTGTTTTTCGATTCGAACTCAGTTCAGGGGTCTCGTCACCGACACCACCCGACTGACCCCAAGTTCAGAGCGGGAGAACTACCATACTCCCGGAACGGTCAAACTTTGTGAGTCCCCCGGCAAAGCCGGGGGTTTACCTTGAGGAAATTAGAGCGCTGGATGTAGAATTCTAGTCACAGCGACAGGATAGTGAACGACCATACAAGTGTCAAGGCAGGGTGCAATTAAGAGTGGCAGTCAGATTGAACACAGGGGCAGAGGGAATGTCCTAGGGTTTGGTATTGAACAAAGGCGAGGATGGGGAGGGGAGGGGAGGGGCTGAACAAATTCTCCCGATTCGTATAAATGAACACGGTTAAATCTGGTCTAAAGGAGAGGCCCCTGGGAGAACGCTTTTCGGAGATAAAAGGTCTGGCAATCAGTCAGCGGAGTCTGGAAGAGAGGCTGAAGGAGTACCCGGAACTGAAAGCGAAAATCGAAGCGATGTTGGGGATTATCGAGAACGCGGGTGGGGATGTAGA
>VFZK01000192.1 GCA_016871215.1 Acidimicrobiia bacterium
TTATCGCCGACTCAGCAAGGACTACGAGTATTTGCCCGAAACCAGTGAGGCTTTCATCAAGATCGCCATGATTCACCTGATGCTCCGCCGCCTGGCGCAGCATTCAGAGGGTTTTTAAACACCCTCTTAACGATTTTAGAGGTGGCGACGATCTGTCCCACGTGGCGCTGAGCGTGCTCAGCCGCATGGAAGAGTAATCCCAGGACTGTGGAAGGCAGCTCTGCCCGCCCCACCAGTCGTGAATCGTTCAAGGTGGCTTCGGGAGTCGCGGCAAGCTGGCGAAGCGAGTTGTCGACAGTGGTACGCCAGCGTGCCACCAGTTCCTCGAGGCCCGGGTAGGGCGGTTCCATTGCACGCTCGGACGCCAGCTCCGCGCGCTGCTCGGACGAGAGGCTTTCCCCGCGAGCATAGGCCAGGAGGCGCCTAGTGCTCCCCGACAAGTGGAGGAGATGAAAGCCCAGCGAGGCGGCACCGCCTGGCTTAAACCACAGCTGTTGCGGAGAAAGCCCGGCAACGGCTGTTTCCACATCCTCGACGGCCAACAGGAAGGCGTGGGCCGCTGGCTGTAGTAGCGGAGGAATGCCCGGTACAGGTCCCCTCAGCCAAGGCTCGGGTTGAGAAGTTGACATGGCTATACTCCTGACGAACGTAAGACCAGTGCGACTCAGGCTGACGTGGATCGCCGGCCCGGTCTCTGAGAGCAGCGAGATCAGCGCGGCGCTGGGGAGCCGACACCTCTTGTTCTTCACACCCCAGCTTCGTTGATTCACGACCTGCCGTTGAGAAACTAGCAGACACAGCCGCTCGGTGGCGTTGGCATCGCCGATTCATTGCGGCTTGATAGCTGGCAGGCCACAGCGCACGGGCTTGTCTTGCCGGTAACCGAGCGCGTAGTCCGCCTGCATCAACTTGTGAATCTCCCGCGTGCCTTCGTAGATGACGGCGCCCTTGCAGTTGCGATAATAACGGCCCACGGGATACTCATCCGAGTAGCCATAGGCGCCATGGATCTGGACGGCATCGGAGGCGGCCCGCTCCGACGCCACCGTGGCGTACCATTTCGCTTGCGACGTCTCCCGGTTGTTACGAAGCCCTTCGTTCTTCATCCATCCGCAACGAAGCCACAAGAGCCGGGACACGTCGTAGTCAAGCGCCATCTGCGCGATCATTTCTTTCACCAGCTGGTGCTCGCCAATCGCCTTGCCAAACGTCCAGCGCTCCCGCGCATAGCGGCAGCTCGCATCCAAGCAGGCTCTAATCAGTCCCGCAGCCCCCGCCGCCACCGTATAGCGGCCCTGTTCGAGGGCGAACATGGCTATCTTGAACCCCTCCCCTTCCTGCCCCACTCGGTTCTCCGCAGGGACGCACACATCGCTCATCGAGAAGAACCCGGTGTTTCCCGCGCGAATCCCCCACTTCTGATCCAAAGTCCCGCTCGCGAATCCAGGCATGCCACGCTCGACGATGAAGGCCGACAACCCCGAGTGGTCGCGGGCTTTCTTTTTTGCGAGGTCTGTCCAGGCGATCACGAGAAAGTGGTCGGCAACGTCTGCCAAAGAGATCCACGTCTTTTCGCCATTCAGGACGTATGCGGTCCCGTCGAGCCGAGCCGTCGACTGCAAGCCAACCACGTCGCTGCCGGCGTCCGGCTCGGTCATTCCAAACGTCGCGATCTTGAGGCCTTTCGACTGGGGCGCCAGGTAACGCGCCTTCTGGTCCGGCGTTCCCCAGCTCAAGAGCGTCAACCCGTTGAGCCCGACGTGGACCGAAAGGATCACACGCAACGAAGTATCGCCGTACTCCAACTCCTCGCAGGCCAGGCCCAAGCTGATGTAGTCGAATCCAGTGCCCCCGTGCTCGGCAGGAATGCAGATCCCCAGCAGGCCTGTCTCTGCCAGCTTGCTCAGAATCGACCGATCGAAGAAATGGCGCGCATCGTTCCCTGCAATCTTAGGCGCCACTTCCTTGGCCACAAGCTCTCGCACCAAACTCTCCACACTACGGTGATCTTCAGAGAGATCGAACCCGATCATCGGCATCCTCCCGCCACACGACGGAAACCTGCGGTCCGAAATGCAAACCCGGCCGTGGCTCGATTCGGATTGTAACCTTGGACCGCAGACGATCGAAAGAGAGATCGAAAGGGAAAATAGACGAATGACTCGAACGCTGGGTCGTCACGAGCGACGCTAGATCCGCAGCCGCGGGTCAGCAAGGACTCGCCGACGTGCAGGAAGTGAGCAGACCGGCACGCGCCACAGGCTTGGCTGCCAAGCGGCTGCCAGGAGAACGGTTCGGAAGACAGTGTGGGGGCAGCCTGAGGAGTGGCTAGCCCAGAACGCCTGCCAGGGAATCACGCACCGTCATTCCAGCGAAAGCAGGAATCCAGGCCTTGCCGCCGGTGCGCCAGATTGCACCGATGGCTTCCTGATAGGCGGAAGATGCTACTTGTTTTTCCAAACGGGTGCACGGCGTTCGAGGAAAGCAGTTAAGCCTTCATGGGCGTCCTCCAGGGCCATGAGCTGGTTGAGATAGATGTCTTGGGCGCGCTTCAAAGCATCCTGAAAGCTCAGTCCCTCTCCGGATAGCATCGCTCGCTTCATCGTCTGAAGGACGGGTCCGCTGCCTAGGGTTACTTTCGAAGCGAACTCCTTCACCGCTCCATCCAGTTTTTCCGCCGGAACGACACGATTCACCAGGCCCAGCGCCAGAGCCTCTCTGGCCTCGATGGGCTCGCCTGTCAGGATCAGTTCCATCGCTTTCTTCCTGCCAACCAAAAATGGAAACATAACCGTGGCAATGGACGGGAACACCCCGACCTTGATCTCGGGTTGGGCAAACTTGGCGTTATCCGAAGCGAAAACGATATCGCAAAACGTCGCCAGCTCGCACCCTCCGCCTAGAGCTGCGCCATTCACTGCTGCAAGCGTGGGTTTGCCAATTTCACTCATGGAGAGGAAGATCTTGTGGAAGGTGTCCAGCAGCTGGAACACTTTCTGAGGAGTATGGTCGGCCATATCCACGCCCGCGCTGAACACCTTACATGCCGAACTGAAGACGATCAGCTTGATGTGGTCCTCGTTATGCAGCGACTCGAGCGCCTCGCTGATTTCGGACATCATCTCGATATTCATGATGTTCATGGGCGGGCGGTTCAAGGTGATGCGTGCGTAGTTGTCGATCTTTTCGAACAGAATGAACCTCATGGCATCTCAACCCGGTTTGACGAACTGAAGCCTGCCGTGCGTAGGCGACATCCAAGGGAGTGTTTCGTCCCCGGTCCTGGGAAACTTTATCGCCGTGGGAGTTTGCCCCGGGCTCTTGTGTGAGACTCGCTCATGGTCCGACCGCAAGGGAAGCCTCAGGGCTGCAGACTTATCGTTGTCTATCGTTGTCTTTCCTGGCTAGAAAGCTCATAATTCTTGGCAACGATTATGCGTTCCATTGGTTCTTCCGGCGACGGTGCGGTTCCTATGTCGCGGTTATTGAGATCATCATTCTTCAGGCAGGCGAGCTGGGCATCGCTGGTCTGGCTGCTGGCCACCCTGGGCTTGGCCGCCGACAAAGCCAAAAAAACCGAGGAGCCTGTAAAGAAAGAAGCGAAATCAGACACGTTTACTTTCAAAGTTCCTGTGGATGTGGTGGTGGTCAATGCCATCGTCACGGACAAGCAAGGAAACCCGGTGAAAGACCTCACAGTGAACGAGTTCAAGGTCTACGAAGACGGCAAGCCCCAGCCCATTCACACGCTTGCGCTCGAGTCCTACAAAGCCACTCAAACGGCGTCCTCCGCAAGCCCGGCCGGTACGGCAGCCGCTGTCACAGACGAGGCAGGATCGGCTCAGCCACGCATGATTAGCTTGGTCGTTGACGATCTCGCGACAACGGGGCCAGATGCGTTCATGTACACCCAGGAGGCTCTGCGAAAACTCCTCGCCACCGGAATGAATGCCTCCGACTTGGTGTCTTTGGCAACGGCCTCAGGTGCTGTCAACCAACCCTTCACATCGGATCGCGACCTCTTGCTAGCGGCGGTGGCAGAGCTGCACACAAAGGTACGACGCGCCGGCACCCTCAAATCCGATTGCCCGGAACTGACGGACTTGCAAGCGGAGCGAATCAACAACAACGACACGGACACTTTCTATCTTGATGTGGCTGTGGCAGAAGCAATCATCTGTGGTGGCAATTCGGACAGCTCGATCGTTACACAACGGGTCCGCATGGCCGCCGCTCAGCAGTTTCAGGAGAATCAGTATCGTTATCGCAACCTCTTGATGAGTGTCCGCCAGTACTTGCGTTCGCTGCGGCATTTCGAAGGACGCAAGTCGCTCATCCTGATCTCCGACGGCTTTCTTCCCATGTACGTGCGATATGAGCTCCAAGAGGTCACAGACATGGCCCTGCGGTCGGGAGTCATTTTGAACACGGTCGATGTCCGCGGGCTCTCCACCACGAACTATCAGGCGAGCGACCAGCTCGTCGTAGGAACCGATCCCGCATCGGCGGCTCTGCTTTCCAGAAAGCCGATGTTTCGAATCGAGGATATGCGGTCGCAAGGGGACCCGTTGCGGCAGCTGGCCAGCGAAACAGGAGGCCTGTTCATCGAGAACACCAACGACCTTGCCGCCGGCATGCGCAAGATTCTCGACAGCCAGTCTTTCTACTACATCCTGAGTTATGCCACGCCGAATCCGAAGCCGGACGGCCGCTATCACAAGATCAAGCTCGAAGTCACACGCCCAGGACTGAATATCACCTACCGCAAGGGTTACTACGCTCCCAAGGAGCAACTGTCTTTCGAGCGTCGCAAAAAAGAAGACATCATCGAAGCGCTTCACGCACCGGGCAGCTTAAACGAAATCCCGATCCGGCTCTCGTACAACTATTTTCAGGTGGAAGACACCCGCTACCAGCTGGCGTTGATGACGCAGGTAAACGTCCGCGGCATGAAGTTTGTGGAGGAAGATTCCAAGCATAGGAATCTGATCACGTTGGTCGTGATCGCGTTCGACGAACACGACGAATACGTCGACGGTGTCGAGAAAACAATCGAGCTGAATCTGAGCAATCCGAGCTACGCGGCGCTGTTAGATCACGGCCTGACATCGAAAATCGATGTCAAGGTGCCACCAGGCCGTTACCGGATCAAAGCCGTGGTGCGCGAAGGTGTGGATACGAAAATGGGATCGCTGAACAAAGTGATTGAAGTTCCCTAAGAGGGTGTTTAGAAAGGCCTGGTTCAAGGAGTCAGCTACGTTTGTAGTCCCGGCTTTAGCCGGAACCACAGCATTTCCTTCCGCCTAAAGGCGGGACTACGAACCAAAGGGCGCCTTTTTAAACACTCCCTAAGGCCGCGAACGGCACGGGCCGCGGGCTTTTCGATCTGCGACTGCCCACGACTACCGCAAAGGAGACGGCAGTCCCTCAGGGCAGTGATCGTCCAATGGGGGATATCAAGGGCGGGAACCCTCGGTTAGTTAACAAGCAAATCGATTCCGAGCCAGCTTGCTGTAGGTTGTCAGACACGACACGAGACGGGTTTGAAAGACGGGAGGACATCATGAACGCCAGATTGGGACGTTTCTTGCGAATCGGAACGTGGATGCTATGTGGGGTGGCACTGCCAGGGATGGTTTGGTTCCTTGCGCCGGTCCGATTGCAGGGCGCGCCGCAGGGCGGCACGCTGCGCGTGGAGGTTGACCTGGTGACGGTCGAAGTCATCGCTCAGGACAAGAAAGACACTCCAATGCTGGGCCTCAAGAAGGAGGACTTCAAGGTTTACGAGGACGGTAAGCTACAAGAGATTGTGACTTTCGATGCCGTGTCTGACAAAGCGGGCGAACCCATGCCCACCAGCCTGAAGGATATCGAAGAAAGCGACCGCCGGGGAAAGGTGGTTCTGATCCTTTTCGACGACAGCCACATCACGGCTTCGCAGCTCAAGATGGCTCGTGAAGCCGCAGAAAAGTACGTGAAGGACCATATGCGCCTATGGGACTTCTTCGGCGTCGCATCGTACGGATTAAGTCTGAAGATCTCCCAGAACTTGACCCACGACGCGGAAAAAGTTGTCGCGGCGATTCGCCAGCCAGCCATGTCGCATGCCGACACTCGCTTTGGCTTGGGCCCAGGAGGCATGTCGCAGGAGGACCAGAGCATCGGAGGAATTGGCGGATTGGGTAGTCCGCGAGGACAGGGAAACCGTCAAGATCCCATGAATCGGAACCTGGGATCGGACCAACAGACGAAGTTTCGTGCAACCGTTCTGCTGCGAACGCTAGGCCAACTGTCGGGCTCGATGGCCCGCGTCAAGGGTCGCAAGACGGTGCTGTTATTTTCCGAGGATTTCGCGCTGGCTAACGATGCCCAGATCGAGCTGCGCAACGCCATTCAGGCGGCGCAGAGAGCGAACGTCGCTTTCTACAGCATTGATGCTCGCGGGCTGAACTCGCAGGGAGGCTCCAATCTGGGCTCACTTTCTCCGGAAGTACCTGTTCGCTCGTCATTTCGCCAGAGTTGGCTGGCTGGCTTCGCACAGCGATTGATGCCCGGCGCGAGCCTGCTGGCTCCAGCCTCGGCTTCGCTGCGGCCAGCTTCTTTCCTCCAAACCCAGGGAGGAGGCGGCGGCACTCAAGGTGGACAAGGTGGTGGCGGACAAACCGGCGGTGCGCCAGGAGGCGGGCAAGGACCCGGACAAACGGGTGGCCAAGGCAACACGGGATTCGGCAACACCGGCGGCCGGAATCCCAACGACCCGAGTGGGCGCGGCCAGCAGGATCCGTTCGGCAATCAGGACGGCCGGTTCGATCGGTTCCAGGAACAGGCGATCTTGCAGAACATCTTGCGTTCGCTCGCCTCAGAGACGGGCGGTGTGCCCATCTTCAATACGAACAATTTGAATCAGGGGTTGGACAAGGTCGACCTGGAGCTTAGCAACTATTACGTGTTGGGATTCAGTTCGTCGAACCCAAAGCGAGATGGTAAATACCGGAAGCTCGAGGTGAAATCGGGTGTGAAGGGCCTGAAGCTCAAATACCGCAACGGCTACGTCGATCCGCGTCCCCCGGATGCCCTGGCCGGATCGAAAGGCGAACGCTCTCTCATGAGTGCCATTGCCTCTCCCACTCCAGTTACTCAGCTGCCGGTCAGCTTCCGGCCAGTCTTCTTCTACGATTCACCGCAGCTGGCGCGGGTTCCGATTTCGGCTCGCATCCAGCGCGGGACGATTGAGCTGAAGAAGAAGGGCGGGCTGCTGGTGAACGCCGTGGACGTGATGGGTGTGGCTTATGCCGAGGACGGCAGCGTGGCAGCCCGATTCAGCGAAACCATGAACCTGGCCGTCGAACAAGAGCGGGCAGAGCTCTTTCGTAATTCCGACATTCCCTACCGCAACTACATGAAGCTGCGCCCAGGCAAGTACCAGCTCAAACTGGCCGTTACCGACGAGAAAGGCAAAGTCGGGACTTCAGAGCAAACATTGTCGGTGCCGCCGATGCCAGCAGGGCTGGCATCGAGCAGTCTGGTCGTGAGCCAGGAGATGACCCAGTTGCCTGATCTCATCAGGAACATGCAGACCAAGTTGCTCGACGAAGCGAATCCCCTGATCTACAAGGGCATCCAGATCTTGCCCCCGGTCGGGAATACCGTCAACCGCGCAAACCCGATCGCGGTCTTCTACAAACTCTACAATCTTGGAGGCAGCGAATCGAACCGCAGTCTGACGGCCAACGTCAAGTTGACTGACGAAAAGGGCCAGGTGAGCGAGCTGCCTTCGATGGACTTAGAGGAGGCTGCCTACCCCACCGGTCCATCGGAGGTGGCCATCGGTTTCAACCTTCCTCTGAAAGACCTGCCTCCGGGAAAATACCTGCTGACGGTCGAGACGTTGGACAAGACGAAAAGCCAAAGCATCACCAGCCAGGCTGACCTGCTGGTCCAATGATGGGCCAGCGCTGCGAACGCTTTGAACGGCAGTCGACAAGGCCCCACACTCTCATATCCTCGCCGCCCCCGCGAAAGGTCCTCACCCCGGCGGATAGTAAGCCGGGGCGGGCTCCAGGCTTCGGGGCGCGGGTCAGAGAAACCAAAGCGGCAGAAGACTGCCGCACTCCATGACGTTGTGCGGAACAACTGGGATCTCGGAAGTTCGTCAGTTTTGGAGTGCGCAGCCCTCTGGCTCTTTGGTTGGGGTGCGAGAGCTGACCTCAAACTCGTCAACAAGCGCTGAACCGGCAAAACCGGCTAAAACCGGGACACCAGAACGCTAACCTGACTTTCGCAGTGGGTGGGGTATTCGATCGCCACGAAGTTATTTTATTTTCAGTGACGGCATTCCAAAAGTCTTCACTACAGCTTTACCTTGTTTGACGCCCTCGCAGCTTTCTTTAGCCCCGTCCTCGAGGTCCTGGAGGGGCCGAAAGCCCCCAGGACACTTTCCTGTCCTGGCGTTCCAAGAAAGCCGGACGATCGCGTCGATAGCGATTCCTTCCTTGCCGAAAATCTAACGGAGAATCGATTCAATATCTCCCTCGATTCCTGGGAGCTTGTTCCGAGGGTGGTTCGACATGCCTGCGGCTCACATCGAACTAGCTCATCCTTGACCAATGAATGACATCGTGGAGCCCCCACTCCCCCTCGGTGTTTGCCGCCCGGCTTGTGGAGTTGGCCCAGCCCCGGCTGGCGTTTCTTGCTCCGCAGCCAGACAACTGGTGGCTGGCTGCGGAGCCATTTTTCGATGTGCAGCGCCAACGTGTTTGGATCTTTTGGCGGCGCCTGATGCACACGGCTCATCATGGGACGCAGCTCACCGTGTACCTGCGATTGCTGGATCGGCTGGTGGTTCCGACTTACGGGCCCACGGCAGATGTGACTTGGCAGGGAGCCGATCCGACGCTTAGCGTCGATTCTGTCTCGCGAAGGTGAAGTCATGTACTTGAGAGAGATCTGGCGTTACCCTGTGAAATCGATGGCGGGCGAGCAACTGCAGCGGGCACGCCTGACCGAGAACGGCATCGCGGGGGACCGCGTCGTGCACGTGCATAGCCCTCGAGGGCTCCTCACGGCACGGACGCGTCCGCTGCTGTTGGGGCACCGCGCCATCCTTAGGACCTGACGGCGAGCCAGTCGTAGACGGCCGTGCTTGGAGTTCGGAGTCTGTGGCCCGCGACGTGGAACGAGCGGCAGGCGAAGGAGCGCGGCTGATGCGGTTCGACGGTCCCGAGCGCTTCGATATCCTGCCGCTCCTGGTGGCGACTGATGGGGCCATGAATGCCACGGGCGAGGATTGGCGGCGATTTCGTCCCAACTTGATCATCGGTGGCGTGGAGGGCTTGACCGAGCGCCAGTGGGAGCATCGGCAGCTCCGCGTCGGCTCGAGCTTGATTCAAGCTCACGACCTGCGCGGCCGCTGCATCATGACGACGTTTCATCCCGACACTTTGCAGCAAGACGTCGGAGTCTTGCGCCGGATTCAACAGCAATTCGAAGGAGTTCTTGGCCTGAACTGCAGCGTGATCGAAGGTGGTTCGATTCAAGTGGGAGATCCAGTCGATGTGCTTTGAAGCCGCAACGGCCGGCCGGAAACCTGCCCATCGGAGCCAGCGCGGCAGTTGCGGACCGATCTTTTCGCCTCTTTCGCGCCTGTAGAGAAGCCCTGTATCGCTGCGGGCGGAGCCTTTGGCACTCAAGGGAGGCGTCCGCCATCAGAGAATGAGCATGCGGTCACCAAAGCTGCGAAACCGGCAGCCCTCGCGGATGGCCTCGCGGTAGGTGTTTATCAATCGTTGCAAAAGTACTTGCTTAATCTAATCGAATCGAGTATAGTACGGGGCATGCGACGAACTAAGAAGACTCCTACTCAGAAGGACCTGGTCAGTG
>VFZK01000193.1 GCA_016871215.1 Acidimicrobiia bacterium
GCTCCCAAGTCCGCAAAGGGATGGGCGCACAGGTCATGGCTTCTCTGCGCAACTTGGCCATCTCGCTGCTCCGTATGGCCGGTGCCCGCTACATCGCCCCTGCGCTCCGCCATTGCGCCCGCCTCGGTCCCCAAGTCTTGCGCCTCATCGGCCTCCGACTTTGACGGGGCCGTGGAATGGACCCCAAGTCGCTTGCAAACGTAGCGGACAGCAAGAACACGAGTCGTCCGGTCACTAGTCTGCGCATTTATCAAGTCTCATTCGAAGAGGATTGTCCGCCCAGGATCTCGGTGAATATCGAGGCCAGCCATTCATCTATGCGTGTCGCCGACATGGCAGGATGAGCGATGTCTGCGACACCCGGAACTACTTGATAGGCGTACGAAGTCAGGATCGGCCGGTTTATCGCTCCAGCACGATGCCTTCCTTCTCGATTCGTGTGAACGTCTCTTTGTATGCGGGTGTTCCATCGTCGTCCCAATAGTCGGTTGCGATCGGCGAGGCATAACTCATTGGAATCAGCCGGCTGCGGTCTGGCCGCACCATGAAGATGGAGTTCTCCGGGTCAGCGATGTTGTACATCTTGGTTCCGTTTTTGAATCGTGACCGAATGATCCACTTCGGCTGCTCCGGCAGCTTCAGTTCCTTGAGCCGCTTCAACTCAGCCCGATCGAGGGAAACTCCCAAGCCCGGGGCTTCCGGCACCCGAATGAAACCGTTCACCGGTTCCAGGCGTTCCGTCACGACGTCGCTTTTCCAGGTTTCGCCGCTGTCGACGAAATGAAAATGAGCGGTGGGAAAAGCCGCCTGCATGTGCACCGTCATGGCGCGGGTGATGTTGCCTCCAACGTTTTGAATCATGAATGGAATATTGGCAGCGGCAAACAAGCCAGCCCGGCGCATGGCATCGCCGATGTGGGCGTGCCCTAGCATGTAGGCGTCAGCCGCCCGCATCACCACTTCCTGGGTCGCACCCAACGGGCTGTGATGGAGCACAATGGGCAACCGCGAACGCTTTCGCAACTCGATGTACGCGGGGAGGTCCAGTTCGTGGACAGGGTCTTCAAAGCAACCCACGATGCGATGGGCGGACAGTCTGTCCAACAGGTCCGGCATATGATCGTCGGTGCCGCCCATCGTGAAATCGAAATGAATTTTGAACCCCTCCGGCGCCACAGCCTGCATCGCTTCGAGTTGGTCAAACACGTTCTCGAACGGCGACAGATGGTACTTCATCCAGGTATAGCCTCGGGCGGCGTACTTCTGTACGGCCTCGGCCATCCGCTTTGGGTGTGTCGAGACGGTCCAACTGCTGACGGGTACCCAGGAACGGTACTTCTGGCCAAACAGCTTGTAGACAGGTACGCCGACGGCCTTGCCCATCAGGTCGTACATCGCCTTGGCCAGAGACAGGGACGTTTCATCCCCGATCCAGTCAAAGGGGCTTGTTCCTATGTATTTTGTGATGACTTCAGGCGATTCGCGTGAATCCCCTTCGCCGAGTCCCTCCAAACCGGTATTCGTGTGGACCACGTAGATCTTGCGGTGAGACGGGCCGTAGAAGTGATTTAACTGATATGCGATCCAGTCCTGGTATTCGAGTGTGATGTCGTGAACTTCGATGTCGGTGATCTTCAAAGAGCCGCCTTTGGGCGCCCTCGATCTGTTGGTCTGAGCCAACGTGGGCTTTTCTAGCAGACTCGCTGCGGGCACGCTCGCCGCTGCGCCGATCCAGCCGGCGGTGGAAGAGAGAAAGCGCCGGCGCCCAGGCAGGCTCTTTTCTTGGTGTTCGTTTGAGTTACTTCCTTCGCGCTGCGTCGAGTGCTCTTTCGTTGCCGGCATTTCGTCACCTCACGTTCTAGAGTTGCGAATGCGTGTGAACCAGGGAGAGTTCGCACGGCATGTGAATTACGGGTGTCACGCTCGAATCGCACGGCTACCCTGACTTCTACAGGCAGAACACGAGTGCCTGGCATTCAGAGCGATCGGTGGATGGCCCCCCCACAAGGGCTGTCGTTAGCGAATCCGGAGTCCCAGGGATGAAAGTTGTTTCGGGCCTCCGCAGTGCTTTTCAGCCGAAAGTATACGTCGAACTGTGGCGACTGCGAGAGGGGATTCTGCTGGCGTTTGACTAAGGGCTCAGGGCTGTCAAGCCTCCGCCTTGCCTTAAAATTGCCACGAGGGAACTTGGCATGCGGATTCGCAATGAGCCGAGTGAGGATCCGATACCTGACTCGCGTTGGCACGGCCTTCCACTGCGAGGGGCTAACTCAACAGGCCGCTTTCGTGGCAGCAACAGCACAGAAAACCGTACGCCTCTCTTGTTGCGACGCCCTCATCGTGAGTTGACTCGAAATTGTGCCGGAGATATGGTTGCTCCACGTCATGGCCTTTCGACTCCTTGCGGATGCGTCGGTTGTCGTACACATCCTGTTTGTTGCCTTCGTGGTTTTCGGAGGGCTGTTTGTACTGCGGTGGCCGTGGCTTGTGTGGCTGCATGTTCCTGCGGCGCTCTGGGGTGCGTGGGTCGAGTTTGCCGGCGCAGTTTGTCCGCTGACGCATCTTGAGCACTGGCTGCGCCAGCAGAGTGGCCAGGCTGCCCACAGTTCCGGCTTCATCGAGAGATACTTGATGCCCGTTCTTTACCCGGAGGGGCTCACTCGCAACCTGCAGTGGGTGTTGGGCAGCGCGGTGGTTCTGGTTAACGTGGTCGTGTATTCCATCGTGGTCGGCCGCCGTATGCGAAGACGTTGACCGGTCTGCCGGAAAGTAAGGGGAGCCGTGCTTTCAGCAGTGGCGGTGGCGTTCAGTTCACGCCCGATTCAACGCACGGCCTCGATCAAGTTGTCCCTCGCGTGCCGGCAGAAAAGATTTCTGTCCGGCGCCACTGCGTGGCGTACTACGAACGGCGCGACGAACAGCGGTATGACGGGAGCAGATCCAGTTTGTCGTGTCGCACGCCAGTGCGACCCAAGCACGGGGGTGTCGTGCCAGCAGCCGTGCTGGCCCTTGATTGAGGACAGTGCCTTACCACTCGGAGACCTACGAAGATGAGGACACTGCAGGTTGTTCAGGAAGGCATTCTGTATCGAAACCCGCTGCCCGGTCATCGCGTCATTTGCGCTTCTGTTCCCAACGTGATTCCTCTGGACGACAGAGAGCTCTTGTGCCTTTACCGGATTGGCCAGGCTTTCTACGCGCTGGATGGAAGACTTGCCAAGCTTCGCTCTGAAGACGGTGGCACAACCTGGATAGAGGAAGGGCTTGTGTGGGATCCTCGAGACGATGCCCAGCTTTATACGTACATGGGTCCCCATGCGACATTGCTTCGCGATGGGACGCTGGTATTGATCGCCAGCCGGTATCTTGCCGTCGAAGAGAACTTGCACCGTTTCAATCCAGCGACCGGGGGGCTGAAGCCGTTTCAAGTGGTGCTCCTGCGTTCGGAAGATCGAGGGCGGCATTGGTCACGGCCAGAGGTCATCGACCTTCCGAGCGCTATTCTCGACCCACCCTCTTCAGTGATCGAGCTGAACGATGGCCGTTGGTTTCTTGCCTTCGAAGCGTGGAAGGCGTGGGATGATGCTTCGCCTCTTCACATCAAGGGCTTGGCACTGTTTTCTCATGATCGGGGCCAAACCTGGGGGGACCGGCTCGATTTCCCAAGTGCCTCCCATTCATCGAAAATCTTCTCGCACACCCGATACGCTCGTATGCTGGACGGGAGAATCTGCGGCCTGCAATGGACACAGAGCATTGGTGGACAAGAGAACTTCGATTTGCACTTCGTGGTATCGGACACAACGGGCCGGCAGTGGAGTGACCCGCGGGCTACCGGGATCCCCGCGCAAACAAGCTGGGTGGCTGACCTAGGAGGTGAAACGCTCGCTGCGACGTTTACAGTGCGCGACAAGTTGAGACCCGGGATTGCAGTGGCACTGAGCGAGGACGGCGGGAAGACTTGGGGTCTCGAACGTCAAGTGCTGGTGTGGGATGCGATCGGTCAAGAGTATCTTGGCGCGACGCACAGGCCCAGTTATCCAGCAAGCCACGACAACATCGCGTTCGGAAAGCCTCATACGGCTCGGCTTTCGAACGGTGACATCTTGTCGAGCTGGTGGTGCACCCAGGCCTGTGTAACGCATATTCGGTACGCGCGCCTTCGGGTCCAATGAGCAGGCCCGTCTCGGGATAAAACCGATCCGGGATTCGTTGCCGCGGAAATGGGAACTCTCAGCCATGGCGATGGGGTGGTGTGGCAGGACGCACAGTTCAGGAAAGACTAGCTCTGTTGCATCATCGTATGGACGTTCCTGGACCCGTTGCTGAGCCACTATCGGCTGCTTTGGCACAAGGTAGTTTCACGCTTTTAGGGGAGCGGACATGAAGCGCAGAGGATTCTGTCTGAGACTGGTTGCAGGATCGATGGCCGCAATGTTTGTGTCGACCGCGGCAGAGCACGCAGCATCTGGCCCAGCGGTTCGAAACGTTTGCGAATCGTTGGGCGCCGAGGGGATTGACAGTCAGCGCACGGTCGTGACGCTCGACCTCTATCACCATGTGACTCCGGAAAAATTGCCGCCGGAGAAGAAGCTGGGGATCTATGCTGGAAACCTGGGACGATACACCTGGTGTGACAGCCTGGAGGTGAATGGGTTTTCAGCACTGCGGCTACAGTTGTGGCGGCAAGGCTATCTGACGCGGGACTTGGAAGAGAGGATCACTGCGGCTGCTCTCCGAAAGACGGAGATCTTTTTGATCCACAATCCTGACAGCCAGGTCTATTGGGAGAAGGCCATCCCTTTCGAGGAGGACGAAATCGCCGCTCTCGTCGAGTTTGTCCGATCGGGAGGAAGACTGATGGTGATGGCCAACTCTTCTCCGGACTCCCGCGGCTCCGAGCCATACGATCGGGAAAGCCTGAACAGACTGGCCAGCCACTTCGGGATCCATCTGAACAAGGTCGACTCGGGCGATGTGCCAATTGACATTCCTCCTGACAACCCATTCTTCCAGGGCCTGCGGGTGTTGCAGTACGGACAGGGTTGTACGATGACTCTCTCCAAGAAACAGGGAGTTGAGAACGAGACCCTGCTACGCTTCAAGAACGAACCCATTATCGTGTTGTCACGGCTGGGTGCGGGCAAAGCCCTTTTCATCGGAGACGGCAGTTCTTTTTCCAACTTTCCCCTGCATCGCATGGGAAGCGACAATGCTGCTGTGGCTCTCCAGCTTTTCGAACTGCTGCGACCCAGCAAGAGCAAGGCTGCTCCGGGCCGGGCGATCAAGATTGGCAGCAGCGCTGCCCAGCCAGAGAAGTTCAGCCACGCGCTCCGCCGGCAGGTTCGGACAATCGCCAAGTTTGACCACCCCCTGCGGGCAAATGCACCGCTGAATCCCCGAGAGTTGTATCGATGGCAGGGAGTCGAGGATACAAAAACCGTCGAGCTTCGCAAGACGAGCGAGTTCGACTATCCCTGGTTGCTGGATAGTCCATTGAAGCAAGGGCAATACAGACCAGGCTAGACTTGGCGGCGCCGGCTACCGATCCAAATTCTGCCGCTTGAGATGGGACTATCGCCTCGTGTGACGGAGAACGATTTCCACTGGACGCTTCTCGGAGTCGAGCAGGTCGACAGACACGTGCTGGCGAGAGTGCACACAGTCGGGATCGTGTCGCTGATTGGCGAGTCCTTGGATTCCCTCCTGTCGCCAAGCTTTCAGACGATCGAAAGCAACAAGACGATCGAGAAGTGCGCTGGGAGCCAGTACTTCGAGGCCTTGATTTGGGTTGAGGTGGCAACAGGCCGAGTCCGGAAGGCGAGCTACGAGCACATCGGGTACGACTGGTTTGCGCTGAACTTCACACCCTATGCTCTTCTCCCGAATCGGGGGGCAGCGATTGCTGCTCAAGTGGGCAGCGTCGAGGCGTTACCGTAGGCGACGGCGCAACGACAACTTGTCAAGCGAGGCGGCGGCAGTTACAACACGGTGCCGTTAAAGTCACGTAATTTCTTGAGCCGAGGTGGAACTCTTGCTGGCACGCGGGCTACCGATTTTTCAGCCGCGGAAGCGAGAATCCAGGCTTTCGGGGTACTCGAAGGATAGGAGTAACCATCCCTGGGCTCCCGCTTTCGCGGGAGCGACGGCTCCAGGGCCGGGAAGCGCGTGATGGCGGTTTGCCTCACCGATAATGAGTCAAACCGCGTGCCAACTGCTTAGAACGAGTAACGAAGCGCGAACTGAATCTCTCTCGCTCTGCCTGCGGCCAGGATCCGTCCTGCCGCAGGGTTCGTGAGCGTGTTCACGGGCATGGCAAGAGGCGGCGTGTTGAAGAGGTTGAAAATCTCAGTTCTGAACTCAATGTTCTGCTGCTCGCTCAGGCGGAACCTCTTCAGCAAAGCGAAATCGAAATTGACCAGACCCGGCCCGGTCAACGAATTACGTCCTACGTTCCCAAAGCAGACTAGCGGGTTCGAAAGGCTGGCGAAAACGGTCTGCTGCCGGCAATCCGGTGCACTGCCGAAGGCTGCCGGATTGAACCATTGGGTTGTACTCTGCGTTGAGGGGTAGAGAGATGCGCCAGGCAGGAAGTTGGCGTGCACGAGGCTTCCCACGCCACTGCCGGCCGTATCGACTCCCGAATAAACTGTAAACGGGAAGCCCGTGTTCAACGTGGTGATGGAGTTGATCTGCCAGTCCCCAAAGATCTGTCCTACGACTCCTCCATTGCTGAGGAATCGCTTTCCCTTCCCGAAGGGCAACTCGTAGAGGAAGCTGTTCACCAGGCGATGCGCTTGGTTGAAGCTAGAAAGTCCACGGTTCTGCCCATCCAGGTCCCAGTTGTTGATAGCCTGCGTCGATCCTCCGCCGCCAGCCCCGCGAATTTCCTGCTGGGTGTCGATCGACTTGCTGAACGTATAGGCGGTCAGCATCGTAAGGCCGTGGGTGTTGCGGTGCTCCGACTTGAGCTGGAACGAGTGGTAGTAGGTGTTGACCCTGGGCAAGGCGATCTGGAAGATCACGTTCAGGTCGGGAAAATACGGCCGCCGTGGATTCAAGTCACCCGGTCCTGGGTAAGGAATATTGGCAATGCCGGAGTAGGAAAAGTGTCGTCCGGTCGAGCCTACATAGGCCGCTGTCACCGCCCAGTTAGGAACGAACTCACGCTGCAGGCTCAGGTTCCACTGCTCGACGTAGGCGGTCGGCCAGGCGAGCCGGCCTTCTTCTTCCTGTCCCATCGCAAAGAAGCTTGAGGCAATCGTAACGCCGGGCGGCGTCAGGTCGCGCAGGCTCAGGAATGGGAAAATGGAGTTGGGCAGCTCAGCGATAATTCGAGTTTGAAATGGCGCGTTACGAACGAGGTCGACGGTGGTGTTGCCGATCTGCGCGTCGTAAAACATGCCGAAGCCCGCCCGGAGCACAGTCTTGTCGGAGCCTCCCAGCCGGTACGCAATGCCCAGCCGAGGCGCCCAATTATTCTTATCCGTGTTGATGACACCTCGAGGAACCTGGCCATAACCGGAGACGTTCACACCCGCCTGCATAGGAATCGGTTTGCGGGGACCGTTCAACGCGGGAACGAAGACGCTGCCAAACCGGTCGAATTTTTCCACCAGCGGCGAGATGAAATCCCAGCGCAGGCCGAGCGTGAGAGTCAGATCGGGAGTGATTCTCCAGGTATCTTCAAACCAGGGCGCCACGATCTCGCGGCGCAAATAGACCTGTCCCGATCCTGAGGTCACCTGATTCACATGTGAGATACCGAGCAGAAAATCGGCAAACTCGCTGCCTCGCTCAATTCCCACGGGGTTGGCGACGTGGGCGGTGAGAGGCGTTGCCCGCAATCCGAAAGAGGGCAGAATGAAATTCAAAGTCGCATTGTTCAGTTGGTAATGGTTCCACTGGAAGCCCATGCGCATCGAATGATCGCCGCGATTGACGGTCAGTGTGTCCTGGAACTGAAACGTGTTGTTGCGCGTGACCGTGGGGACACCGAAGTTCGCTCCTCCGATAACGCTGAAGCCTTCCGTGAACGCCACGTTGGGCACTTCCCAAGCAGACGGCGGAAGCCCCTCCTGCCCGCGGATCCCCAGTTTCGATGGGATGTTTTCAGTGAATGCGTTCTTGTTCACGACGTTCAACCGAAAGCGGGTGAAGCCGAAGCGGGCGTCATTCGCGATCTGCGGGTTGAAGAAGCGTGTATAACCCAAAGTAAAGATCTGCGGCCGAGGCTCGCGTCGCGTAGCCTGAGAGGTGAGGCCGCCGGGTTGGATGACGGATTCATCGGAGAAGCTGAAGCGGCCAAAGAGCTGGTCTTTGGGACTTAGGCTGTGGTCAATCCGTACGCTGAACTGGTCCCACACCTGCCTCACGGATTCGTTGTTGAGAAAACGCGCCTGGCCTAAAGGCAACAGCCCCGAATTCGGCAGATCGACATAGCCGAGGATGCCCCTGGCAATCGGGTCGATGCGGTCGGCCGGAATGATGTTGTTCGGGAACTGATCGCGCAGGTACTGGGGGTTGGTCGGGGAAGCCAGCAAGCCGGGTTTGAAATTCGGATTCAACCGAGTCGTTGCCGGATCGTAAATGGGCGTCAACTGCCCTGCGGCGTTGCGCCGGTTTGAGAAATCACCCCGTCGAATGGCTTGATCGGGAACGACGGCCGTTGCAGTCTGGGCCTTGACTGATCGGAATCCCTCGTAGGCGCCGAAAACGAAGGTCCGGTCTTTGTGGATCGGCCCGCCAAATGTGGCGCCAAACTGATTCTGCCGGAACGGGGGCGTCTTGAATGGAGCGGGACGATCGAACAGATTCTTGGCGTCCAATGCCGAGTTGCGCAAGAACTCGTAAGCAGTTCCGTGGTACTGGTTCGTACCGCTGCGAGTGATCAGGTTGATTTGTCCTCCAGCCTGCTGCCCGAACTCTGCGGAATAACTGTTGGTCTGGACCTTGAATTCCTGGATGCTGTCGATGATGGGGCTGATGGCAAACGTGTTGAAATTCGGGTCCGTGTTGATCGAGCCATCGATGAGGAAGAGGTTGGAGCTTTCCCGGTTTCCATTGATGTTAATCGCTGATGCCTGGGTCCCCCGCTCGGTGGACTGCCGCCCGCCAGCTGGCGACTGCACGGCTCCTGGGACCAGCAGAGCTAGCTGCAGGAATTGCCTGCCATTGAGCGGCAAATCATGAATTTGCTTCCCAGCAATCACGCTGCCGACACTGCTCTCGCTGGTCTGCAGCAGCGGCGCGGCCGCCTCTACAGAAACCTCTTGCGCAAGCTCGCCCACAGCTAACTTGAAATTGAGTTGTGCCGTCTGGTTGACTTCCAAGACAATCCCTTTGGCAATCTGCCGCTTGAATCCCGCCTGTTCGACGATGACATCGTAGGTGCCAGGGTTTAGGAAATGAATCGAATAGCTGCCATGCTCGTTTGTAACGGAGTTACGCTCGATGTTGGTGTCTTGGTTACGAGCCTTGACGGTGGCGCCAACGACCACAGCCCCCGACTCGTCAGTCACTTCACCGTTGAGTGTACTGGTAATTCTTTGAGCAGTGGCACTTTGGGATACCCAGAAGACACACTGAAACAACAATAAAACCATGCACCGCGGACTATAACGCACCATTCGGGACCTCTCCTTTCAGTTGACTTTCCGTCTTTGTCTGGCAAGCCGGATCAGGACCCCGGCTAGTTAGCCTCTTATATTCAAAACACGAAATCATCTCATAATCCGTGCAATAGGTCAACCCAAATTATGCACCGAATCAGCCTTTTGGTTTGGTGCTTGGTGCATAAAATTGTATGCACCAAGACTGGGCAGATACTTTTGGTCGGCGCTGAGTCGTGAAAACGGGCATTG
>VFZK01000194.1 GCA_016871215.1 Acidimicrobiia bacterium
CCACAGTGGCAGATATCCGGTTGGATGATATCGACGAGCTGTTCCTCGATCAACGGCCTGAATCCCCAGCGATTGAATGCACGCTCGCCCGCAGCGATTTCTGTTTTCAGCCCAGCTGCCCGCAGCCGCATGGCGAGTTGAGGAAGCAACTTTGATGGTGTTCCATGAAAGATGTTTCCGCAAACACTTCGCCAACCAGTTATCGCAGACCTGAAAGATTGATGACAGTGCCATGAAACAGCCTCCGTTAATGCAGCAACTCGGCAGAGCGGCTTCACAGGGGGTGATTTCGGTCCCTGCTGGGATTGTCGATTCTCTGCGAGAGAAGATCTTCAAAGGCGAGTTGCCGCCAGGCGCAAGAATCGTTGAAACCCGCCTGAGCAAGGACCTCAACGTGGGCCAGCCGGCAGTGCGCGAAGCGTTATTGATCCTGGAGCGTCAGGGCCTCGTGCAGCGTGTTGCCAACATCGGAACCTTTGTCCGGCAGATGAGCGTTGAAGAAGCAAAAAACCTTTTTAGAATCCGCCGCGAGTTGGAGGGCCTGGCTGCCGAAGAGGCCGCTCGGAGAGCGACGAAAGATGATATTTCGGATCTCAAGAAGCTTGCCGAGAACATCGAGACCAGGGATGTTCCAGCGGCGAAAGACCGATGGAAGCATTTCCAAAGGGACCTCGCCTTTCACCAATCGGTCTGGCGCCTTTCAGGCAATCAGCAACTCGTGGAGTTCCTGGAAAGCGTGACTGTCCCCCTCTTCCAATTCGCATTCTGGCATCATCAGAGAACTGCCGAGCAGTTGAAGAAGTCCGCCAAGCTTCATATGGCAATCGTGGAGGGCATTGAGAATGGACCCACAGCCGCCCGCGCCGCGACACGGAGGGCCATCGATCGCTTTGTTCAGCCATATCTTGACCGGGTCCTTAGCTTTCCTTGAAACGCACGATCCCTGGCCAGCAGAGTTGAGTTGGCAGCAATAGGAACGACGATCGAACACCTTCAACGAGAAGCATTCTTGCTGCGCAAAAGTCAGAACACAGGAACCCATGATACGAAGCCTGCTCTTTGTCCCCGGCGATAGCGAATCGAAACTGCAAAAGGCCCGGCAGATCGCGACCGACGCGATTATTCTGGACTGGGAAGATGCCGTCTTGCCGCAGAACAAGGCGCTCGCTCGCAAACTGTCGACCGACTTTCTCTCGGCGAACGCCGGGCCACCGATGCGCCTCGTGCGGCTGAACCCTGTCACCAGCCCAAACTTCGCCGAAGACTGCCGGGCTCTGCAAGCCGCGCTTCCAGACGCCATTCTTCTAAGCAAGTGCCAGTCGGCCAGCGAAGTCCAGCAACTCGACAGTTTCCTGGCTCAACGAGAAGCGGCGAATCGCACTCGCATCTACGCACAAGTCGAGTCGCCTCTGGCCCTTCTCAGTGCGTTTGCCATTGCCACCAGTAGCGCTCGACTGGCTGGGCTGGCGTTTGGCGCGGAAGATTTCTCCGCCGATATGGGAATCACCCGAACAGAGGAAGAGATCGAGCTATTGTACGCACGCTCTGCCCTGGTCACAGCCTGCCGTGCCGCTGGCCGCGATGCTATCGATTCGCCGTGCTTGGAGTGGAAGAACGCAGACAAATTGCGCGCTCACGCGAGCCGCGCGCGCAACCTGGGGTTTTCAGGCAAACTCGCCATTCACCCCGGACAGGTCGAGATCATCAACGACATCTTTTCCCCAAGCGCCGCAGAAGTCGAACGCGCCCGCCGCATCCTGGCCGCCTTTTCAGCCAGCGCATCCGGTGTCTTGACGGTCGACGGCGCGATGGTCGACGAGGCCATTGTGCGCCGCGCTCGACAGGTTCTGGAGATGGCAGGGGAGAAGCCGTTGTGAACGATCGCTTTTGCAGCCCAGCCTCGCGCGGCTGTCAGCTCCCGCAGCCTGCAAGGGAGCGGCTCAACTCGAGATGAGCTTCAGGACGTCCCACGATTGAATCAGGCTAATTTTGGCGGTGCCCGCAGTGGGTCGAGTCGCAGCCTTGGGGAACGGCGAACCTCTGGTTTTATTGCCGCAGGCCCGCACAAAGTGCGGGATCTGCGTTGCAGGGATCGGCATCAACGCGTCACGCGCGACAGTGGCTTTCAATTCAACCGAAGCTGGCTGACCCAGGCGCCAATGTCCGCGGAAACGATCTTGAGGTTCTCGGTGAGCCCGAGCTGGCGCGCTTGCCGTTCGTACCAGCCCGAGTCAAACGTCGGGCCGGGATTGAGGAGCGTCAGCGGGTGGCGCATCAAAGAGATCGCCGCCGTCCGCAAGTCACCCACTCGGCGAATCGAGCCGACGGGCAGCAGCTTGAGTAACTCGCCATCGTAGCCGGGGTCAGTCCGGTTCAGGTCGATCAGGACTTGGCCGGCCTCCTGAAAGATCGCTCCTGCCATGGCAGCCGGCAAGCCCGACCGGCCAAGACCCACCAGGACCAGCCGATCCTGTGGCCAACGTCGTTTCGCAAACTGCAGCGCTGTCAGCACATCCTGAATCGCATTCAAAGTGTTGTCGCGATTGTAGACTGAAGCCCAACTGAAGGAATCCCAGGTCTTCTGCGGAATGGCCAGCTCGCCTGAGACGAAGCCGCCCACCTGCATCACGCGAAATCCCTTCGCGACGAGGGCCGCGGCCCAGTCGGTGGGAGTGCGGCCGTCCGACCCGACGAACCCGCCTCGTCCGTCGGCGTCTGCCACCACCACGGTTCCCGATGCCTTGGCTGGCGCCAGCATGCCAACCTGAAACGCGTCCGGCAGGCCACGACGGCCCATTACAGCCGTTTCATGCGAAAGGTGGCCCACCTTTTGGGTCTTTACCACGCGGCTGAAAACATCCTCAGGACGCGGGTTGTCGGCAGAGAGGACGGTGGCGAGTTTCGGAACGAAAACCGAGATGAAGGTGTCGAGGTCTCGCGGTGACGCCGGCCATTGCTTCTGAAGAGCGCTCTCCGACTCCGAAGTCCAGTTCGTAACGATTTTTGCGCCCGAAAGCGCCTGTTTGGGCAGCAGCTTGTCGGGAAACACCCGCAGATCACCCAGTGCCTTCAGTTCACGAGAGATCGGAGCCGGATTCGCGATGGGCTGCGCGCCACTTTTCAAGTGCAGACTGAACCATTCGTAAACCGCAGCGCGGCTTTCGGCGTTGTAATTATGGCCCGCGCTCACATGCACGTTCTTGACTTTGCCGACGGCACCGTACAGACCGTAGTATCGCTGAAAGATGGGCAACTCGCGGCCAGGGAACCGGTTCGTCCAAGGATCTTCGGTAGCCGAAACCAGCAGGAGCGGCTTGGGGCTGAAGGCGGCAGCGAGCTCGATGGTCGTCAACCCTCGCCAGAGGCCTGGCATGTTCTCGCAACGGCAGCCGGGATGTTTGGCAGCGCCAATGATGTTCACGGGTGCAGCCGCCTGAACGCGCTCGTCTGCGATCATGAGGAAGATCGTTTGCGATGCTCCCCCCGAAGCGCCTGTCGCGCCAATCCTGGAGGGATCGACCTCCGGGAGACTCGACAAAAAGTCGACGGCGCGAATGCAGTTCCACAACTGCAGCCCGCCCAGGCTCAAGCCATAGAGCTCGGCCTTCGGAAAATCGAACTCCGCTCGAAACAGGCGGGGTTCGTAAGGGAGCGGCTCGTCGGCACTGAGCTCGATACGAGTCTTATTCGTGTCGTGCGGCAGCTGAAACGAATCGAGGTAGCCGACCATGTCGAGGCTGAAAACGACAAACCCCATTCGCGCAAAATCGATGCAGCGGCCCGGAACCGAAGCGTCCAAGGAATTCATCAGCCGCCCATGAGGCCAGTGCCCATGCGCGTTGACAATCGCTGGAAACGGGCCTTTACCTATGGAAGGGCGATAGAGATTTCCCGTCACCAGGAATCCTTCGAGACTCTCGAAGTAAACCTTGGCAACCGTGAAACCCTCACCTTGCCGCACGTCGAAGATCTGGGCATTCAACGGCGGCTTCTGGGGCAGCGGCCATAATCCAGCGCTCAGCAGCAACTGTTCTCGAACCGCTTTCTTCCGCACCTCCCACTGTTCGAGCGTCTCCACCTTCGGCAGGCGCGCTTGGAAACGGTTGGGATCCATCAGGCCTTCCGCACGGCCGTCTTTCTGCGGAGGCGCTGGAGCTACTTGGGCCTCGCATAGTAGAGGAACGCACCCGAGTGCAGCCAACAGACACAACATCGTTCGGGCAATTCGCATCGGTGAGTTTTCACCTCCGAGAGAGGGCAAGACGACGGAACGTATGATGGCGCCGCTGCGTTGTGAGAGTCAGACCTTGACGATCGTGAGGCGGCTGTCGCGCTCGCGCGTCAGAAGGTCACACTTTTGCCCACTGCCAGCCTGGCTGAATAGAAGCGTTGATCACTTTGTGGTGTGGCCAGCGGCCCTGGCAAAGATCAATGATGCTTTGGGCCGCCTCAACCGCCATGTCCAACGACGACTGGACATCGACGCCAGCCATGTGCGAAGTAACAAGGACATTCTCCAGGCTCAGCAGCGGATTGGACAGCGAAGGTGGCTCCTGAACGAATACGTCGAGTCCAGCTCCCGCCAGATGCCCCGATTGAAGCGCAGCGAACAGGTCTTCTTCCACCACCAGCCCTCCACGAGCGGTGTTGACCAAAAAGCTTCCAGGCTTCATGCGCGATAGTGTCTCGCGGTTGATCAGGCCGCTTGTCGACGGCGACAACGGCAGGTGCAGGCTGACGTAATCGGAGCGGGAAAGCAGTGTGTCCAGATCGACCAGCTCTATGCCCTGTGTCTGCGCGAAGGCGACGTTCGGAGCCGGATCGTAGGCGATGACGCGGAGCCGGAATTGGGCTGCCCGCACAGCGACGCTTTGGCCGATGCGTCCCAGCCCGATCAAACCAAGCGTCCTGCCTCGCAACGGGAGTAACGGAACTTTCGTCCAGATGCCCTGTCGGATCTCCCGATTGTTTTTCGCCAGCGACCGGGCCAGAGCCAGCAGCAAGGCTAATGTGTGTTCCGCCACCGCTTCATGGTTGCTCGAAGGGGTGATGGCGACCGCTACACCGCGTCGCGTGACTGCATCCAGATCGACCCGGTCGACGCCGACTCCCCAGCGCGATATGACCCTCAGGTCTGGCAGCGCAGCTAGAACCCCCTCTGTGTAGGGCTCTCCTCCGGCAAGGGTGGCCGCCGCGCCTCGCAGCGCTTCGATCGTCTCCGCTTCTTCGGTCATGCCGCCTCGATGCGGAAATCGCACTTCGAACCCTGCCCCGCGCAGCATGTCGGTGTGCGGTCCTTGCTGGCCAAACAGCACTTCAGGAGTGATCACAACGGTAGGCATCGTTAGTCCTTTCTAGCGTCAATCGAATGGCAAGACAAACGGCCCGCTAGCCCGGCATGGCGAGCCCAGGCACACATTCCGTGACCAGTGGTACGAGGTCGCGAAGCCGATGCGCCACGCGGACGCCCGCGGCCTCGAAGGCTTCAATCTTCCCACGAGCGCTTCCGCGGTTTCCGTCGACGATGACCCCAGCATGTCCGAAACGAGTGCCCGGCATATCATCGACAAACCGGCCCGCAACGAACGCGACGATCGGTTTTCGGCTGCGGACGGTTTTGTAGTAGTCGGACAGTTCCTCTTCCATCGTGCCACCCGGTTCGCAGAACAGCACGACGGCCATCGTCTCGCTGTCTTGTTCGAAAAGCAGGAACAGGTCCTTGAACGTCGATCCGATCAGAGGATCACCACCAACGCTGACGCAGGCCGATTGGCCGATGCCGCGAGTTGTCAGGACGTTGGCCAACTCGCTGGTCATTCCTCCGCTCCTAGAAAGAATGCCCACACTGCCCCGCATGAAAGTCTGGAGCGTGTTCTCGAGCGACCCGCCCACTGTCCCCAGTTTGCACCTCCCTGGAGCGATCGCACCCAGACTGTTGGGTCCCAGGACGCGAACCCCGTTGGCGGACGCAGCCACCAAAACCTCGCACACGTCCTTCCGAGGGATTCGCTCGGTGACGATGAGAAGGAGCGGAATGGCGTTCTCGATGGCTTCCAGTGCCGCATCGCGCACGCCAAGCGGAGGGACGCAGATGACGGCTGCCGTTGGCCGGTGCACAGACACAGCACTCTTGAGACTATCGTAGACGGGAACCCCAAGGACCTCTTGCCCCCCTCGACCCGGAGTCACGCCGGCCACCACACGCGTTCCGTAATCGAGCGAGTCTTTGGTAATGATTCTTCCTTCGCGCCCCGTGATTCCCTGCACCACGACCGTGGTCGTCTCGTCGATCAAGATGCTCATCGCGAATTGCCTTCGGCTGGTAGCGGGCGGATGTCCGGCCACCAAGTCGCCAGATCCTCCCCGAGCGCGCGCCAGTGTCACTGCCCCTTTCCCTACCGCGGTAAGGCCGCCGCAAGGAAGCCCTCCGGCTTGCCAGGACGACTGAGGCGAGAGGGCTCCCGTCAGAAGACTAAGCCTTCCCGTCACGGTGGGTGGCTTCGTATCCCCCAGGCTCTCGTGCATGCTGCGCCAGCTTTAATGATTCTCGGCACTGTTCACACTGCGTCGCGCACGCAAGGGAAACAGCGTATACAATACCGCGACCGTCTTGTCAAAACTAAGGACGGGAAACACGGGAAACTAAGAACCGGACTCAAGAACCGGATCTGCTGAGCATGACCCTTCATCGTGACGCCTCAAGGAACTCTGGCGGCAGAGCGAGCTCTTCTGCCCGAAAGCGGCAGAGGACTGCCGCCGCCCAAGACGCTTCGCGAACTGCTGGGCCTGCTCTTTGGGAGTGCGCCAGTCCTCTGGCGCTGTGACAAGGGGAATGGGACCGAACGCAGTGGGAAGCAGTCTACCGAAACGAAGATGAGAACAATCCATGTCAACCGGATTCGAGACTCGGTTGCCGCCATGTGCAAGCGGGCAAACTTCGAGCTGAGCGCGGACATGCGCGTTGCACTGCGAACGGCCGCAGAGCTGGAAACCGCGCCGCTCGCCAGAAACACGCTGCTGCGGATTTTGCAGAACGCAGATGTGGCGCAAGCGCGAGAACTGCCGATGTGCCAGGATACCGGCCTGGCCGTGTTGTTCGTCGAGATCGGCCAGGAGGTGCGGATTACCGGCGGCACGTTGCGTGACGCGATCGACGAAGGCGTGCGCCAGGGTTACACGGAGGGTTACTTGCGCGCTTCCGTATCCGCCGATCCGATCCGCCGCGGGAACACGGGCGATAACACGCCGGCGGTGATTCACACCGAAGTGGTCGCAGGCAATAGGTTGCGCCTGCAGATGCTGGCCAAAGGTGGCGGCTGCGAAAATATGAGTCGTTTCAAGATGCTTACGCCTGCCGATGGCCGGGAAGGAATTACGAACTTCGTCGTCGAGACCGCGACGCTTGCAGGACCGAATGCTTGCCCACCCATCGTTGTCGGTGTGGGCATTGGTGGAACGTTCGAATACTCGGCGCTGCTGTCGAAGAAGTCTCTGTTGAGACCGATCGGCCAGCGCAGCTCTCTGGCACATGTCGCTGCGCTGGAGGATGAGATCCTCGCAAAGATCAACGCCAGCGGCATCGGCCCGCAGGGATACGGAGGGAAGACAACTTCTCTCGCCGTGCACATCGAAGCGGGTGCCTGCCACGTGGCGAGCCTGCCGGTGAGCGTCAACATCGAGTGCCACGCCCACCGGCATCAAGAGACCATTCTTTAGAGGCAAGACATGGGACTTCAGGTGGAGCTTCCGTTGACTCCAGAAGCGGCGCGACAATTGCACGCCGGAGACGAAGTCGAGTTGTCCGGATCGGTCTACACCGGCCGCGACCAGGCCTGCGCACGCATGGTCCAGATGCTTCAGCACGGCGCAACGTTGCCGGTAGATCTGGCGGGCCAGCTCATCTACTTCGTCGGCCCGTCTCCGGCGCGCCCTGGGCAGGTTGTCGGCTCGGCGGGACCCACGACCAGCGACCGCATGAACCGGTACATGCCTGCGTTGCTTGAACGCGGGTTGAGGGGATTCATCGGCAAGGGATACCTCGATCGGATGGTCAAGGAAACCCTGGTGAGATACCGCGGTGTATACTTTGGCGCCATCGGCAGGACCGGTGCGCTGCTGTCGCTATCGATCGAAGAAGCGAAGGTCATCGCCTTTCCGGAGTTACTGAGCGAGGCCATTCACCAGATGAAACTGAGTCAGTTTCCGGTTGTTGTCCTGAACGACTCGCACGGCGGCGACCTTTATGCAAAGGTATCGGCACAGGCCACTTGAATTTGCAGCGCCTGGCATCGTCGCCGCTGCACGCTCCATCGCAGAGATCGATTGGGGAATGCCTGGGTGGAGCGCGCGCAATTCATGTCTACCCGTGCACACGATCGGGACGTGCGAGGGTGCACCGTCCAACCAGGAAATCAAGAGCCGTCCAGTCAGTGCACGCTTTCAGCGAACCAAAGTGCGTTGGCGGTGTCGCCGACGATGGCTCGAATCGCCGCTGGAGATGCGCCCCAAGCGCCTGACAAGAGCTGCTCCAGATCCCGCCGGTAGGCATTCTCGTCGCCGCACACCGGAAAGTTCGATCCCCACAGGAGCCGCTCCGGTCCAAAGCGGCGGATGACCTCAGAGATAAACTCAGCGTATTCGGCGTAGGGGTATGCGCAGAACATCGAAAGCCCTGAAAGCAGAACGAAGACACCCGCCTCTTGATCCAATCGAAAGAGGTCGGATACTACCCGCTGTCCATCCACGAGCTTTGGATTCCCCAGGTGACTGACGACGATTCTGCCATCAGGGCAGTCTCGCAACAGTTGCCGCACGGCAGGCGCCACGGCGCCAATGCCGTCGGGCGTGTAGATCACGAGCCGCAGCCCAAGCTGCAAAGCCTCCCTCCACAAGGCGAGATGAGGCTCCAGCCACTCAGCCGCTAGCCGAACTCCACGAAACTGCCCTGTGCCGTTCCAGTACCTCAGCCTGCCAATGGCATCCTCTTCTTTCGGATTCACCAGGCAGACCGCTGCGAATGTCTCCGGATGACTCTTCACGACTTCCGCCAGATAGCGGTTGTCATATTCGCCCAAGTGCTGGCAGAGCAAAGCACGGCTTACGTTGGCTTTCGCCATTACCTCTAAAACCGTCTCCACCGGCTTGTACTTCGAGATTCCGCAATGAGAATAGCCGTCTACGATCACGCTTTTTCCTCCGCCATCTTGGCACCCATCGCTCGCCGCAGCATGTGCCCGATCCTACGCTCAAAGGCATCAAGCGAGTGCAGAGGCCCGGGAATCGAGCCCGAAGTCACTCCCTTTTCGCATCCACCGCCCCGATGTACTTGTTGAAGAGTGCCGCATAATCCTCGCGCACCGGGCTGAAGACGTCCAGAGCCAGCATGGGTCCTTCAATCGCAACTGCTTTGTGAGGCACGTTCGACGGTACCAGGAACATCGCCCCGGGCTCGACGGTTCGGGTTTCTTCGCCGATGGTGAGCTCCATCTTGCCTCGTATCAAGATGCCGCCTTGCTCATGGGGATGCGAGTGCAACGGCACGACGGCACCCTGTTCCATCTCCAGATAAGACAACATGAGGTTGGTTCCATGAGGTGCGCGAATCCGGACGCCGGGCAGCACCTCGATTGCCGGGATTCGGTCGATATCGATGAATGGCATCTCCTCACCTTTCCGCCGAGGCTTCGATTTGCCCGGCGATTCCTTACGCTTTGACCTAACTAGTTTCTGTCGCGAAACTCGGAAGCCCTTGCTGGGACGGGTTCTTAGAGTTTTCTTGGCCTCTGAAATCAACGCCTTCTAACCGCGCTTTGCGAGGCGTTGGCCGCGGGGCGGTTTCCGGAAAACC
>VFZK01000195.1 GCA_016871215.1 Acidimicrobiia bacterium
TCTGAGTCTGACTTTGTTCGAAAGAAGGCTGATTTTACAGGTACTTTCAGAGATTGAGCCCGCACCTGCTCAGCGGCCTATGAGCAAACAACTGAACCTATTCAACTTATAGTTGGACACTAGTGATTTACTTTCAGTTATTTTAAGGCCGTCTCCGATCTTGTCCCATCCGTATTGCGGAGATAACGCCTCAAAGAGCGGCATTTTTTCCCCAATCGTGGCCGAGGAGTGGAATTCCGCTACCAAGTCAAGCTTCCGCCGGAAAATGGAGTTGAACCAGAGCAGAATTCGATAATATCGTGAACAGCGCCGCCGACACCCAGCTCGGACGAGCAAGGAGTGAGTTCAATCATGAAGCCCTACTTCTACATCCTTTTGGTACTGCTGGTGGGCGGGAGCATCGGCTACTTCATCGGTCAGCGCGCAGGAACCCCCAGCGACTTGGCCCCTAAGTCCAGCGACTCATCGTCCGACGACCACGCGACGATCACTGCCCTCCTGGACCGTCAGAAGGAGGCTTTTTCAGCACATGATGAGCTGTTGCTGTTTCGCGATTGCGCTGCAAACTACGTTGAGATCAATGCCGATACCGGAGAGGTTTTCGATCTCCAGAGGGCGGTCGTCCGGCATCATGAGGAGTTCCAGCCTGGCAAGACGATCAATCTCGGCTTGGGGAGCCTTGACATCCAGGTGATGAGAAGTGCGGCCTTGGCTCGTGGGACCTACTCGAAGACCTCCGACCAGTTTGCGGAGCAGGGATTTTCTGGGCTCGGGGGTGAGGTCGTGTGGCTGCTTTCAAAGCAAGGGGCCCGCTGGAAGATTGTGGCATCGCTTTGGAGGGAAGAGAAGAAACGGTAGGGCATCAAATCGCGTAGTCCGTATACTCCGGAAGGGGTGGAGATTTAGCGGGTTCCAAAAGCACTCCAGCTCCAACGGTGGCGTTGGTAGCTTCGTTTATCAGAATGAAGCCTCCGAGTTGCCGATTCCGATAGTACTCGTCGTACAGCAACGGAGTCGAGGAGCGAATCGAAACTCTTCCGATCTCGTTAAGCCCCAGCACGGAAGCTTGTTCCTCGTTCAACGTCTCGACATTCACGCGGTGGTGAACAGTGGCAATGGCGGCTTTGGTCAGGTTTGTCGTGTGCTTTATCAGGTACCGCCTGCCAGGCTGCATCGGTGTTTCGTGCATCCAGCAGAGCATCGCTTCCGTTTCTTTTCCGATAAATGGAAGGTTCTCGACGGGCACGATCAGATCGCCGCGACCCACGTCGATCTCATCCTCAAGAAGCATCGAAACCGACAATGGAGCATGAGCGGTCTTGAGAGAGCGTCCCAGCAGCAGGATGTCTTTGATCTTCGACGGCCTGCCAGAAGGCAGGACCACCACTCGATCTCCGACCCGAAACACACCACTTGCGATCTGTCCAGCGTGCGCTCGAAAGTCACGGTGACTGTCGTCCTGCGGGCGAACCACCCACTGCACCGGAAACCGGGCGTCCTGCAGGTTCCAGTCGCTAGCGATATGAACGTCCTCGAGAAACGAAAGTAGCGGCTCGCCCTGGTACCAAGCCATCCGAGCGGATCTCTCAACGACGTTGTCGCCGTGCAGGCCGCTCATCGGTATGAAACTAGTATGCTTGATCCGAAGGCGGGTTGAAAAGGCGGTATACTCGTGCCGAATCTCCTGGTAGACCTCTTCATCAAAACTGACGAGATCCATCTTATTCACGCAAACGACAAGGTGTGAAATGCCTAGCAGCGACGCGATGTAGCTGTGCCGACGGGTCTGTTCAATCACGCCTTTGCGCGCGTCGACCAAGACCAGGGCAAGGCTCGCTGTTGAGGATCCAGTTACCATGTTTCGCGTGTATTGAACATGTCCCGGCGTGTCAGCCACAATGAACCGTCGTTTTGGCGTCGCGAAGTACCGATAGGCAACGTCGATGGTGATGCCCTGCTCCCGTTCGGCGCGGAGTCCATCTGTTAGATTCGCCAGGTTCACCTCGGCTTCGCCTCGTTGCTCACGGCTACGCTCGAGTGCCTGAAGCTGGTCTTCGAAAACCAACTTGGAATCATGGAGGAGCCGCCCAATCAGCGTGCTCTTTCCGTCGTCGACACTCCCACAGGTCGTGAAGCGAAGCAGTTCAACCGATTTGCTGGCCCCCACTGGCGATGGCATCAGAAATAGCCCTCTCGCTTTCGATCTTCCATCGCAGTTTCGGATTGCCGATCATCGGCCCGCGCGCCTCGCTCGGTGACGCGCGTGACTGAGATCTCCTCGATGATCTCTCGAACGGTCGAAGCCATAGACTCAATGGCTGCAGTCGAAATGATGTCTCCCACTGTACGAAAGCGTACCGACTTCTTGACAACTGCCTCACCACGGCGCAAAGGGAGCAACTCCGATTGGCTCATCCAAAGTCCATCGCGTAGAAACATCTCACGCTGATGAGCAAAGTAGATGCTCGGTATCTCCAGTCTCTCTTGCTCGATGTACTGCCAGATGTCCAGTTCGGTCCAATTCGACAGAGGAAATACGCGAATATGCTGGCTTGCACCGATTCGGGTGTTGTAGAGATTCCAGAGCTCGGGTCGCTGATTGCGAGGGTCCCACTGTCCGAACTCGTCGCGAAACGAAAAAACACGCTCCTTGGCGCGGGATTTCTCCTCGTCTCGCCTTGCGCCACCAAACGCAGCATCGAACTTAAGCTCTTCGATGGCATTGAGCAACGTCGGGATCTGCAGCCAGTTCCGGCTTGGGTTGCTGCCAGAAGGCTGCGCCGCGATACCTGCCTCGATGGCGCCCTGGACGGTTCGCACGATGAGTCGCTCCCCGAGTTCGGCGGCCCGACGATCTCGGAACTCGATCACCTCGGGGAAATTGTGTCCGGTGTCAATGTGAAGCAGCGGGAAAGGAAAGCGACCGGGGCGAAATGCCTTCTCGGCGAGGCGCAGCATGCAAATCGAATCCTTGCCCCCCGAAAACATCATTACAGGCCGTCGAAATTCTGCGGCCACCTCCCGCATGATGTGGATTGCTTCAGCCTCTAGTACATCGAGGTGGGAGAGGAGGTAGTTCTCCATCGCGGACTCGAGTCCTCCAGAGTCTCTTTGTGACCCTTTCGTGGTGGGGTGCGGCGGGCTTGGCGCAATACTCATTGTCCACGAGCGGAGCTGCCGCCCTTGCGGTGCAGTCCGCACTCCTTGTGTTCGGGCTGTTCCCACCACCAGCGCCCGGCCCGTATGTCTTCGCCTGCCACGACTGGCCGAGTGCAGCACGCACAACCGATGCTGAGGAATCCTCTGTCGTGAAGGGGATTGTAGGGAACGTTGTTAGACCGGACGTACTCCCACACCGCCGACTCCGGCCAGTTCCACAGCGGGTTGATTTTCACCAATCCAAACTGATCATCCCACTCGACGACGCTAAGGTCCTGGCGAGTCAACCCTTGGTCCTTCCGAAGGCCGCAGATCCAAGCATCAGTGCTAGCGAGTGCCCTGACTAGCGAGTGGAGCTTTCGGATGGAGCAACACAGCTTACGATGGTCGATACTCTTGTAAAACAAGTTGATGCCATGCTCCGCAACCATGGCTTCGACTTCTTCGGTTTGTGGTGAAAAGACGGCGATCTTGAGGCCATATCGACTCTCGGTCCTTTCGATCAACTCGTACGATTCGGCGAACAACCTCCCTGTGTCCAAAGTAAACACTCGAATGCTGGGATCGATGTTGGCGATCATGTGCGTGACAGCCTGGTCCTCGACCCCCAGCGATGTCGCAAAACAGAGCCGGTTGCCGAAGGTTTCTGAGGCCCAGCGGATCACCTTCGGACCGTCCAATGCTTCGGCGGTAAGCTTCCAGCCGGACACAGACTCCTGCAGGCTTTGCTGACTGAACTTTCTTGGGATCGCGGAACTGTCAGGTGGGGTCATTTGGATTGGAAACCATTCCTTTGAAATATACCTGACTAAACAAATAGGCTTAATCAATATATGAACTTCCTCTCGATGAGTCAAGAGGCAATTGTGGGAGTTTCCACTTGACTCATCATAGCTTGCACAGTATATTGACCATCTTGATTTTATTAATCAGGTTATCTCCATGCGGCTCTCGACCAAAGGCGAGTACGGGTTGCTAGCGATCATCGATTTGGCCTCGCATTCCGGACGGGGCCCAGTCCAAAGCTTGCAGATCGCTGAGAGGCAGAACATCCCGAAGCAGTATCTGGATCAGTTGCTTCTGATGCTAAGGAAAGCGGGTCTCATCGAAAGTTCGCGGGGCCGCCAAGGAGGCTATTACTTGGCGCGCGCGGCAGCGAAAATCACTTTGCTCGATGTCGTTACTGCCCTCGAAGGACCGATCGAGAACGTGAATTTTCTATCGAAGTCCGGAGAGGTCGACAATGTGGCGCAACAGGTTCTGCGCGAATTGTGGGTTGGTCTCATTTCCCACACAGCGGAAACGCTCAAGCAGAAGACTCTGGAGGATTTCTGCAGTCACCACCGGAGAATCCAAGAACAGTTCATGTATTACATCTAAAGCTAGGAGAAGCTGAATGCGGAACGTTGCGAATAACGTGCTAGAACTGATGGGCAGGACCCCGATGGTCCGCTTGAATCGAATAACAGAAGGGACGGTCGCTACCGTTGTTGCAAAACTTGAGTCACACAACCCGGCTGGAAGTGTGAAGGACCGCATTGGCATCAGCATGATCAACGAGGCCGAACAGTTGGGCATCATCAACCGGCATACCGTGATTATTGAGCCAACCAGCGGCAATACCGGGATCGCTTTAGCTTTCGTTTGTGCGGTCAAGGGATACCGTCTCATCTTGACAATGCCCGATACGATGAGTATCGAAAGACGCACTCTGTTGAAGGCCTTCGGAGCCGAGCTGCTATTGACCCCCGGGGCTGAAGGAATGCGAGGAGCTATCGCGGCGGCAGAGCAGCTGGCTGCCAGAACACCCAATGCCTGGATCCCCCAGCAATTCAAGAACCCAGCCAATCCCAAGATTCACCGACTCACAACCGCAGAAGAGATCTGGAACGACACCGACGGTGCCGTGGATATCTTTGTTGGCGGAGTTGGCACCGGAGGGACGATCACTGGCGTCGGGGAAGTTATCAAGGCGCGAAAACCGAGCTTCAAAACGGTCGCCGTTGAGCCCACCGACTCGGCGGTGCTTTCAGGTGGGCTGTCAGGCCCACACAAGATCCAGGGTATTGGTGCAGGGTTCGTGCCGGACATCCTGAACACCGGAATTATCGACGAAATCATCCAGGTTACAAACGAACACGCCATTCAAACGGCTCGCCGCTTGATCCGCGAAGAAGGTCTCCTGGTCGGTATCTCCTCCGGCGCGGCTGTCTGGGGAGCCCTGCAGGTCGCCGTGCGACCTGAGAACAAGGGCAAGCTCATTGTAACGGTTCTGCCGAGCACTGGAGAACGGTATCTCAGCACGGCTCTGTTTGCAGACTTGAACGCAGCATGAACGGGCGTCGCGTGACTTTCGGAGGAACTCAACCACCGCCTCAGGAAATGCCAACTCATTCAGACTTGGAGCCAGAGCCGACTAGCAGCCAGTCCCTACTCACAGATCGCCGTTCCTTCTCCCAAGCAGTCGTGATTGCCCCGCCAAATCCGGTTGCAGCACCGGAGTCAAAGCTGACGCTTCGAAATGTCTGCAAGAACTTTCATACCAAGACCGGAAAGTTCAACGCGGTTCAAGACATCAACGTGGAAGTGCAGGCGGGCGAATTCCTCTGTATTGTGGGCCCGTCGGGATGCGGCAAGAGCACGTTGCTGAATATCATTGCAGGCTTGGAGAAACCTGATGAAGGGCAGGCTCTCGTAAATGGCAGGCCCATCGTCGGCCCGGGCACTGATCGAGTCGTCATCTTCCAAGAACTAGCTCTATTCCCGTGGTTGACGGTTTTGAAGAACGTCGAATTCGGCCTCCGGATGAAAGGCGTCGGCAAACGAGAGCGAGAAGAGAAGGCGTTGCATTTTTTGAAGATGGTTCATCTCACCCGCTTTTCACGCTGTTACGTTCACGAGCTGTCCGGTGGGATGAAGCAGCGCGTAGCATTGGCCCGGGCGCTGGCCATTGATCCCGAAATCTTGCTCATGGACGAGCCATTCGCTGCGCTAGATGCTCAAACTCGCGACATCCTTCACGAAGAATTGCAGGAGATCTGGGCGGCAACGCGAAAGACCATCGTTTTCGTCACTCACAATGTGCGGGAGGCTGCTTGCCTGGGGGATCGGGTCCTTGTTTTTTCCACACACCCCGGGCGCATCAAGCGCGAGATCGAGATCCGGTACGCCAGGCCCAGACGCCTCGAAGACCCAAACCTAGTCGCTTTCTCCAAGAGCATTGTGGCCGAGTTGAAAGCTGAAGTAGAGAAAGTGGCCCAGGAGGAGCTTGACTATGATTGGAGAACTGGCGAGAAAAAGCCTGTTCTACGCCCTCGTGATCACGATGTGGGAAGTGGCATCTAGGGCCGGGATCTGGCCCCGTTTCTTATTTCCCTCCCCGACCGAGGTTCTCCAAACGCTTGCCGAAGGCTTCGCCGACCGTACCTTTGTCTTCGGCGTTCTGGCAAGCCTGCGCCGGATCTTCCTTGGTTACGCGATTTCCCTGTTGCTCGGCGTCCTTCTGGGGCTGGCGATCAGTCGCAACAGACTCATCGCTGAAACTCTTGGCTCTTTGATTCTTGGACTCCAGACCTTGCCGAGTATCTGTTGGCTTCCTTTGGCGTTGCTCTGGTTCGGCTTGAACGAATCCGCCATCGTTTTTGTTGTTGTCATGGGCGCGTTGCTGTCGATCACAAGCGCTACGGAAAGTGGCATCAAGAACGCGCCGCCGTTGTTAATCAAGGCAGGACAAAATATGGGGGCCACGGGTGGACGGTTGCTCATAGAAGTCGTCGTCCCAGCGGCCCTTCCTTCGATACTGAGCGGAATGAAGCAAGGGTGGTCCTTTGCTTGGAGGTCGCTGATGGCAGGGGAGCTACTCTACGGCAGCGTAGGTCTAGGCAACTTGCTGACTGTCGGTCGTGAGCTGAATGACATGAGCCAGGTCGTCGCGGTGATGCTGATCATCGTCGTCATCGGGCTGGCTGCCGACTACTTGGTGTTCTCCAGGCTTGAGAGGACGATGCGGCGGCGCTGGGGATTCGAGGCAAGCTGACAGAAGCCGACTCTCCGGAGTCGGCAGAGACGAGCTGTTTCTAGGATACCGAAGGTACCTAAGTCCGGACTGTGGCGTTTCGGCTCCTTAGAGTTCAGTCCTCTTATTCGTGCCTAGATCGCGAATCTCGAAAAAGAGATTGATCAACATCCACAGTCCAACTACCGTCGTGACCCAATAGCTGGTGCGGCTTCCCGTATCCGGTAGGTTCCGGAGATAAATGGCCATGATCCCCAAGACGACCAGCGAAGCGAGAGCGTAGGCTGCCAAGCCCACAGCGCTTATCAACCTTCCAAAAACTCCCAGCGAGGCTTTGATGGCCTGCCACCGTCGGCTCCGCAGGAACCTCCCACATATCAATCCAACCAGAAAGCCAGGGACAGAAATTAGATACAAGGTGCCGAAATCGATCTTCATCATATGGTGGGTGCGAGCCTAAGCGTTCTGAGTCTAAACCAAGTTTGGCCTGTCGACGGAACGAAACCAGAATCTACTGAAAGCGGGTTGGTCGAATCCAGTGAAAAGTCGAATCATTTCGGACCGCCTGGCGTGTTACTGATGACGGCCAGCACTAGGGATTGAGGGTGGTCGTTGAACCTAGCGCCGAGCCATTTCGTTCAGGGCTCTTCTCGATTGAAGAGCTTTCGTTCCGGATGACACCGGCGCTGCTTGACGAAGGCATCCTGTTCTGCGAACGTCGAATCGCGTGGATCTTGTTGAGATAGACAAACGTCTCATGTCGACGGTTCCGGTTGAGCCACGCCAGTTCCTTTTTTTCCAGGAGGCTTAGCGCTGCTCGGCTGTCGAGTTCAGCCAGTCTCGCGGCTGGGTGAAGCCAAGCCAACCCGAAGTTCTCCAATCCAAAGCGCACACGTCCCGGACCTCCATTGTAGGCGGCGCCGGCAGCATGCATTTCCATTCCAGAGCCGATCAGGGAGGAATGGCTCTTCGCTAGTCCTGCCAAGTCGTGGTCCAGCAGGCAGATCTCCGCTTTGATCGCACTAAGGTGCTCGCCGGTAGCCCGGCGGAAATCCCGCGGGATTCCGGCCTCGGGGTAGTTGTTCCAGACCACGCTCATTCCCATGGGGGTGAATTGAGTCAGTCCCCGGGCGCTTGCGTAGTTGCCGGTAAAACTGTACGCGTCTTCCTGGTTTGTCCCAATGATGACCAGGATACGATCGGCAAGGCGGCGCACTTCCGCCTCCTGCTGGTCGCTCAATTCCCACGAGCCAGCTGAGATGGATCGGAATCGCCCAGGATCCATCTGCTCGGTCAGGATCAAATCGAAGTAATCTTGGTCGCTGAAGGCAGGGCTGTTGGCGAGAAAAGTCCCAGGGGAAGCTCGGGATAAGACGTGCCCGAGCTCCTGGCGAGCCTGTCGCACTGTGCTCATCAGATAACTTCTCCCTGCTTCCACCAACTCGGTTTGAAGCAGGGCGCTCGAGTAGGGCGTGTAGATGAGGGCATCCTGATCGAGAAATCTCTGACGTTCCGGCTCCAAGGCGTATAGCATTGCGACCACACCGGTGTAAGGAGGGTCCACGATAGTCACCGAAGAATTAAAGCCGTTCCACCAGTCGACTTCGAAACGGATGTTTGGGTCGTCCAACGTCAATCGCCGATTCTGTTCTACTCCCGAGACGATCTGGATTTCGCCGGTCTTGAAGTGCGCCAGTGCCAGCTTGACGTCCCTTCTTGCAGCCGACCTCCCCTTCGCAGGGGAGTAGCGGGCCGTTTCGCGTTCAAGTTGCGATTTGGCCTCCTCAACCAGGCGCATCAAGGGCACATCAGCCCCAAAAGGGGCATCGCTGAGCGGAGGCATTGGCTTGAAAGATCTGCTGACCCTCAGGCGCCGGTGACGCCTGCGCCGCTTTGCGGAAGACCTCGACGCTCTTTTTTCCACAGAGGGCCGTGCGCCAACCTTGGCCGGCCGTGGCGCAGGCAGGGTGGATTCTCCGAAGGTCTCTTGTGAGCCGAAGAGCAAAGAGGCCAATAGAAACAGAGACCCGATCCAGGGTCTCCAGGAGGCGCATGGTCTCCGATTCAAACGAGTCCGCTTGTTCAGCATCATCTTGTTGGTCTGGGTCAGCGCCTCTCCAAAGCCTCTGCCCGCATTTCGAGCACCCGTCAAGCATTTGCCGTTCCGGCCACCTTGGATAAGATGGTCAGACAGCCGAACGAAGCTTTCTGACAGGATGATAAGAATGCTCTTCGGCTGTTGAATGCGGGTGAAGGTCCCTCGTCCGCGATCAGTCAGATCTCCGAGAAGGGCGAACAAAAGCAGAGGGTGGTACTCCAGAAGACTGATCGGACAAACGCCGGGCAATCTGCAGATGCAGGGGCACAAACCAGAACTCTCTTAGGTCCGCTGCCTCCAAGAGACCCGAAAGATTGCGGGTCAAAGCTGCCCTTGCAAAACTCCCGAACGGCTCCTTTGGGGGCCAGGCACTGTAAGGGTGCACTTGAACGATCAAGTAGGAGTTGTCAGCAGCGTTCAACTGTTTCCATTGCAGAGGTTGGCTCACTAGTGTCCAACTATAAGTTGAATAGGTTCAGTTGTTTGCTCATAGGCCGCTGAGCAGGTGCGGGCTCAATCTCTGAAAGTACCTGTAAAATCAGCCTTCTTTCGAACAAAGTCAGACTCAGAAT
>VFZK01000196.1 GCA_016871215.1 Acidimicrobiia bacterium
CAGAAAATCCCGGATCGCTTCGGCTTCAGTGGCCAGAATCGACTCCATCATGCTCTTGCCTTGCTCATCATGCACAGCTGCTACCGTACTTGACTGATGCACATCCAGACCAACATACTTGTGTCCCATAGGGCGTTTCCTCCTTTGTGGGTTCAGAGTCTTCAAGCAACTCCAAACTATCACAGAGAAGGGGCGCCCTTTCATATTGCGTTTGCAACGCGGTGTGGATTATGGTTGGAAACGATGACACTCGTGTCAATACCGATGACGCGATCGCGCTTGCGCGTGGAATTGTCAAAGCTGGCTCTGCTCGCAAAAAGACCGCGCAAATCCAACTGCACTTGATGCCCTCGGAGGGGCATCGAACGCCGCCGACTGCACATGAAGACGCAGCGCGGTGGATCCTGTCGATTCTGGGCAGTGGTAGATCGGTCGAGAAACCCGCCCCGAAGTGACTACGGGCGGTGCATTCTGCAGGCCGTTCTGCGCAATGAAACGACCACTACCCACGACCACCGCGAAGGGGACGGCGGTCCCCAAAGCGGTGATCGCGGCTACCAAAACGGCATATCAAGGGTGGAGCCCTTGGGCTTCGACACAATCTAGACTCAGGCGATCACCGTGAGATTCGAACGGTTCAAAGAGGGCTACGTTTCCAAACGACAACCGAATACGCCGACCGCAGTAGCTGGCGGGCCTCGCGCCGTGCTGGCTGCCAGCGGAGAGCTGGTTTGCAGCTACAGTGTCTCATCGGCGCTGGGCATTAACGACTTCGTTCCGATGCTTTCCCGATCGAACGATGGTGGAGAAACCTGGGTGGAGCAGGGACCGCTTTGGCCCCACCTCAAAACAAGCGAATCGAATTTCGTTTCCGTCAGCCGGGCCCCTTCGGGAACGCTGTTCGCGTACGGAATCTCAACACCCATTTCTCAGCCAGGCGAATCGTTCTGGAGTGATGCAACCCAAGGGCTCAAGCAAAACCGGCTCTGCTGGGCCCGTTCGGATGACAACGGGCGTAGCTGGACTGAGCCGAAAACGATCTCAATGCCGATTCCAGGCTCAGCCGAAGCACCTGGCCCGATGTGCGTCACCCGGAGTGGCAAGTGGCTGGTCTGCTATGCACCCTACAATACTTTCGACCCAGATCTCAAGGTAGACCGAGAGCAGATCGTCGTGATGTGCAGTGACGATGAGGGCAAGAGCTGGCAACACACTCCAATGCTTCGCT
Source organism: Acidimicrobiia bacterium (assembly GCA_016871215.1). Taxonomy (GTDB): domain Bacteria; phylum Acidobacteriota; class Terriglobia; order Versatilivoradales; family Versatilivoraceae; genus VFZK01. The sequence goes on from VFZK01000196.1 coordinate 1,229, forward strand.
TTGCGGAACCCGGCTCCGGAGGCGCGGAGGCGTGGGTGGTCGAGCTAGCCGACGGACGACTGCTGGGAACCAGCTGGCACTTGGACCACAACGGCAAGAACGAATATCCCAATGCGTACTCGCTCTCCTCAGACGGAGGGAAGACCTGGCTGCCGACCCAATCGACCAGGATCATGGGCCAGTCGACGGCGCTGACTCCCTTGCCCGATGGACGTGCCTTGTTCGTCCATAACCGGCGGAAGCCAGGCGAAGCCGGGGTCTGGCTGTCGGTCGTCAAGCCGACGCCAAGCGACTTCGGCGTCGAGCACAGCGACGCACTCTGGCGTGCAGAGACGGCGACACAAAGTGGAACATCGGGAGAGCATGCCGAGTGGACCGACTTCTCGTTCGGAGAACCGGCAGTAGCCGCGTTACCGGACGGAACTTTCCTCATGACGTTCTGGTGCGTTCAGCCATCAGGCCGGGGCATCGGCTATGTCAAGTTTAGAATTGTGGATTAGACGGCAAAGGATAGCGGCGGTCGGCACCGATCGTAGGCCCTCTAGGATGAGTCGTGAAGCAGCCGTTTCTCGTAGCGCAGATCCTGCGCTGTTTGCAGGTCTGCGCCTTGAAGTGTGACGGCTTGGCAGTGCCCGGAATTCAAGTCCACCGTTGACAACGACGCTGCACTTGGATGTTGCAGACACTGTGCGGTGAGGCAAGGGGATCAAGTTCGGGCACTGCGAATCGCTAGCCTTGCTGCCGCAGACCCGCGCAAGACGCGGCATCTGCGTTACAGGCAGGAGGAGGAGACCGTGCAACGTCGTGTCTTTGTCGTGCTCGCAGTGTTCGGTGTCTTGAGTCTTGGATCACTCCGTGTCTGGTCCGGAGACATAGTTCGACAAGACTTGCCCTATTACGCAAACCCGCGCCAGCTCGTCGTGACCCAGGATGGCGTCGAAATCGAACGCCTGGCCTGCGAACGCATCGACCTGCCTTACTCTGACTCTCCGCTGACCCATCAGGTTTGGAACGAACTGGGTCGAACCCGCAGTGGAGATCTCTATGTCGCCACTTCCGCTGGCAGGATGTTTCGTTCCACCGACGGTGGGAGAACTTGGGCGAGCTGGAACGTCAAACTTGGAGACGAGCCAGGCATCGGACCGTTTTGCGTGCTTTCGGACGACACCTTCCTGGCGGTTTGGGAGAACCGCTTTTTCCAATCCACCGACAAAGGCAAGAGCTGGTCTGCCGTCTCCGAGCTGAAAGCCGATCCCTTCGACCGGGTCGACATCAACTTCCTCACCCAACTCAAGGATGGCACGGTTCTCTGCCCCGTCAATCGCTACAATCTGAATGTAAACGCCGGGAAAGGCGCAACGGTCGCGTATTCCCAGGAAAACCAGTACGTCTTCCGCTCCAACGACCAGGGGAAAACCTGGAAAGGCGGCGGCGATGCCGAGTTTTGGAAAACGCTGTCCGATGCTGGCCTCGATCCGACTGCCGTTTCGCTGCAGAGCCGTATTCCGGGCACTGGAGGCACTTTTCCTGGATGTTGGGAGACCCAAATCACTGAGCTTGCTGGTGGCAGACTTATTGCCGCCTTTCGCTATTCTGGGAAGCCGGCTCCCTGGCACCTGGCTAAGTCTCAAGAATGGGGTATGGAACCGATAAGGCAGCAGTTCGCACGGATCGTTCCTGGGGTGGCGGATGACGATCGAATTCTCAAGTACGTCTTTCTTGGAGACTCCTACGATGGTGGGAAAAGCTGGCAAAGTCTACGGCCTGTGCTCGATGCCAAAGGGCAAAGTGTCCTCTACTACGGCTCTCTCCACGGACAGGTCATTCAGGCGCAGGATGGCCGCCTGGTGCTCGTTCACGTGCGGCGATACCCAAGAGAAAACCAGCAGGTGCTCGCCCGAGTCAGCGAAGATGGCGGCAGAACCTGGCGGCGTGAGGAATACCGCATCATCTATGGTTCGGGCTACCCGCGCAGCCTCGTGCTGGAAGACGGAACGATCGTCACGGTCAGTGGCTCGACCTTGACGACTCCTGGAGGACAACCACCGAAAGGGGGACGCTACTCCGCCCAGCTGGTCCGATGGAAGCTGCCAGCGACGGCACGCTAGGGCTCGCTTGACGACATTCGGGTAGCACAGATCCCGCGTCTTTGCGGGTCTGCGTAGTCCGCACGCCCGGTCCATCAGCCTCGTCCCTCCGGTGAAACTCAAGCATGGGCCATCGCTGACAGAATTGCCTCACAGCCCACGACGCTGTTGTTGCAGCCGTGTCACGCAATCGACAGCCCAGCACCGCAGCGGCGGTTCAACCTCGACTCACATAGCTGTTGTCCGGTTATTTCCCAGCTGTTCCTCAAAAAACGTAATCTGTGGCACAATCACCACAGCAATCTTCGGAACGGTGTTGCAAGTTTCCGAAGAAACGATGGGATCAACAGCAAGAACGGACGGTTGTCAACGGTACCGGCGATCTTGCCATCGATCTAGTCCACGGCCGGCCCCGACAAGCAATGCAGGCTCCTGCCCGCAGCTGTTGGTGGAGGTTGTCGCCTGTGAACTTCACGAATGGTGCAGACTCACGTCCTCGGAATCTCTGCCATCGAACAGAGACCACCCGCTCGATCGCAGCTCTCCCTACAGTCGGATCATCATCATTTGAGAGGACGCGGCTCTGCCGGAAGTGCGCCTTCTTGCTGGTTTCGATCTGGCTCCTGGCGATCGCCGGCGAATCGCAGCCGGCGCCGTTGCGACTGCTCGACCTGTTATGGGTGTGGGCGAATCCAGAGATGGAACAGCCCGGGCCACACACTGCTGCTTCCTTTGCTCGTGCTGGCTCCACCGAGCGCGCCCGGTTGCTCGGCGTTCCTAACATCGCTCTTGCCGGGACTGGAGTTCCAAACGACGAGTCCAAGGCCGGCTCACTCACTGCCGCAGCAGCTCCCGCTCCGCGTCTGGTTTGGGAGACGACACCCGATGGCGAGGGAATCGGACCTCCGTTCGTCTACACGAAACGGATGCAGCAGATTCGCGGCCTCGCGCAGAAGTATCCCCAGATCGAGGCCATCCTGCTCGACGATATGAGCACTGGAAAGATCGACCGGGGATTCCGAGCCGCCCACGTCCGTCACATCCGCGAGCAATTGGCCGGCACAAAGATCAAAATCTGGGGCGTTGTCTACACCATGAGCTTGGGCACGCACTTGGCCGAATGCATTGCCGAGGTCGACGTCATCAACCTTTGGTCGTGGCACGCTCGCGACACGGTTGGTCTCGAAAGACATGTGTCTCGGCTCGAGAACGACTTCCCAAACAAGCCGATCCTGCTAGGTGTCTACCTATATGATTACGGTGGCAAGCGCCGCATGCCGCTCTACCTGCTGGAAAAACAGTGCGAGCTGGCTCGCAAGTTGGCGCATGCAGGCCGGGTGGCCGGCATCGTCTTTCTGACAATTCATGACGATCCGGAGGCCATCGATTGGGTGGCAGGGTGGGTCAAGCGAATCGGCAACGAAGAGATTCGCACGCCGGCCAGCCAGCCGCGCGTCGGCGCCGGGCGCACGACATTCAAAGCCGTCTCGACCGGTTTCACGGTAGCGAGGTCAAAGAAAGCGATCGTGCGGGCGATGACAGCCGGTGACCAAGTCAAGATCGACTCCAGCCACGATGAAGGCCAGACCTGGCAGCCGCTCTCGGCCATCCGGCAGGAATGGCAGCAGGTCGCGGCAGGTTACTTCAGTCAGACGCCGCCGGATTCGCTGCTCCTGACGATCACCATTGGCAGGAAGGATGGGAAAGATGAGGCCAGGCAAGTCTGCTGGATTCGCAGCCGCGACGGTGGCCGATCGTGGTCAAGGCCGGCAGTTGTGATGAACCTTCCACCTCATACGCACGCCTGGGACCCATCGCGGTCGCGAGTAAAGGGCGATGGGCTTACTGTCCCTACTATGAAGAGCAGCCCCCTGGGCAAGAGCGTCGATTTCGGTCGATGGTCGTCTGGAGCCACGATTCTGGACGGACTTGGGACGCGCCAGTTGCGTTTCCACTCCCGGCAGATGGAAACATTGGAGTGACGGAGGCTTCCATCGCAGAGATCTCGCCCGGAAGCTTCCTGGCTGCAATTCGCACCGATGAAGCCCCTGAGCCCGCAAGCACACCCTCCGCCTTCGACGGCTTCTACTTGTCCCGATCGCACGATGGGATCCATTGGTCGACTCCCGAGTCTCTGGCGGAGCGGGGCCGTATGCCGCGTTTCTATCGTTTTGGAGACTTGTGGGCCTTGGCTTACCGGCTGTACAACGGATCGCAGAGAATCCAGCATAGCGCGATCCGATTCAGCCGTGACGGAAAGTCATGGACTGGCCCGGTAATCGTTGAAGACGGGGTCGCTGTCCATCCCGAATTGGTTGAGGTGCAAGGCAGGATTATTGCGTTCAACTACCTTTTGCCCTACGGCTCTGAAATCGGAACACGCAACGTTCTCTCGGCCCCCGAGTTCATCTATGAACAGACCGGTACATCAAAACCCCGACGCTGAGCAACGCTCAAGGTTGAAGGTCTTCCTTTTCGGGCTGGCCGCGCTGCATGGCTTGGTCGTAAACCTGATGCCAGCCATGTTCAGCAGCATGGAGGCCGCCTTTCAGGCAGACAAGGCGCGCCAGGCACTACTGAAGTCTTACTTCTTCGGTGGCTCGGCAGTGGCGTTGGTCGCCGCCGGATATGTCACGCAGTACTTCGGAGTCCGGAGAACCTGCCTTCTGCTGGCTTTTCTGGCAGGCTCGGGCGCATCCGCCTTCGGACTCGCACCAACGTATTCCCTGGTTCTCGTTGCCACGGCAATTCTTGCGATTGGCATTGCCCCATTGGCTGCGATCTACGCGGCCATTATCGCGACTCACTTCCACGAGTCGCGCCAACGCATGTATATGCTGACCTACGCACTACTGGCGGTCAGCGCCACGATCGCCACCACCGCACTTGGAGCACTGCTGGACCGGCTGGGCCGGTACAAAGAAGTTTTTCTAGGCCTTGGGATCCTGATCTGGGTATCGATGGCTGCGCTGCTGGCCATCGGTTGGCAGGTGCTCGGCCGCGCTCCGGAAACAGTGGCCGCCGCAGGGCCAAGTCGGCAGGCGTCGCCTCCGGCTGGCGAGGTGGCTTCGCCGCGGCTGTTCTTGAGGGTCTGGACTTTTCTCGCCTCGGGCGCTTTCACTCGCGGGGCGTTGTATCTAATGTGTGTGCTCATGATTTGTGACTATCTGTTTGCCAGCAACATGCTTGCTTGGACGCCCACGTTTTTCGAACAGCGTTACGGCAGCAGCAAACTTCTGGCTGGGTCAGCTCTTTCGGCCAGTAGCGCCGGTGTGGCTGTTGGCCGCGTGCTGATGGCCATGTTTCCACCGGGCAAAGTTTCCGACCGGCTGCTGCTGGCAGGTTGTTACGCGGGCGGCGTGATTTGCTTTGGGTTGATGATCTTATTGCAGCTACCCTATCCGGCCTCACTGTTTCTGATGTTCTTGTCCGGCGCCTTTATTGCGGCTCAAGCGCCGACCATGGGATCGTTGGCTGTGGCCAAGTTCGGGGACCGCGCTCCGATCGCCGTGCCCATCTACGAAGCCGTGGGCACGCTCGCGGGGATTTTTGGCCCGCCCGTTGTGGGATATTTCGCCGACCGCACCGGCCAGCTCGAGGCGATTCTGCTCCTCGTGCCTGCCGCTGGGCTTGCACTGGCTGCGGTGGCCATTGCCTGGGAGCTGTTCGATCGACGGCGCCCAGATGCTTCCTTGCCAAGCGCACCGAACCTGAAGCGGTCCGCGTCATAGGAGCCGAGGCACAGGAGACGGTGCACTCTGAGGATTCCGAATGTCTTGTACTGCCTTACACTTCCACAGATGACCTTCCGACAGCATGACGATTGAGGATGTGATTCTAGTTCCCGGAGACGGGGGCTTCTACTGCGACGACCAGCGGGCCATCCGAGAAGGCGCCGTTCGCGACGGACTCGTTTACGTCGGCGATCCGATTACGGAGGGTTTTAGCCGTATTCGCATGCCGGCCGAGTGCCTGACCGTGTTGCTGCGTTTGAGCGATGGCTGCACCGCACGCGGTGACGCCGTGAGTGTGACCTACGGCGGCGTGGCAGGCCGCGATCCCCGACTTGATGCCAGCCAGCAGTGCGACGTAGCCAGCCGGATTCTAGGCCCATGGCTGTTGGGGAGAGACGTTGAGCGCTTTCGGCCCCTGTGCGATGAGCTGGAACTCTTGACGGATTCCTCTGCAGGCAGGCCGTTGCACCGCGCTCTGCAGTACGGCGCCAGCCAGGCGCTCATGAGCGCTGCCGCGCACGCGCATCGCCGAACTGTTGCAGAGCAGGTCGCTCACGAACACGGGCTCTCGCCTCGCTGGCAGATGACGAAGGTCTGTTGCCAATGCGGCGAGGAGCGGTTCGAGAACGTCGACAAAATGATCGTGCGTGGTGCAGACGTTCTGCCGCACGGACTGATCAACCACACAGAGACGCTCGTTGGCAGCGATGGCAGCAAGCTGACCCAATATGTCCAGTGGGTGCGCGACCGGGTGAGACAGCTCCGCCCGGAAGCGAAGCCAACCCTCCATTTCGACGTGTACGGTACACTGGGCTTGGTTTTTGGGTGGCGAGAGCCCGGCAGAATTGTGGCGTTTTTGTCGAAACTGCAGGAGGCAGCCGAGCCCTTCCCGCTGCAGATCGAAGGAGCGATCGACGCAGGCAGTGCCGCGGCGCAGCTGGATGCGTTCATTCGCTTGCGTGAGGCGCGCGATCGGGCGGGCTTGACGGTACGATTCATCGCTGACGAGTGGTGCAATACGCTGGAGGATGTCAAACGGTATGCGGCCGCGCAGGCGGCGGACATGATCCAGATCAAAACGCCCGATCTGGGCTCATTGCACCGGTCCATTGAAGCCGTGCTCGCGTGCAAGGCCTCCGGCATGGGCAGTTATCTCGGTGGCAGCTGCGCCGAAACGGAATGGTCGGCGCAGCTTTGCGCTCAGGTCGCTGTGGCAACTGAACCCGACCAGATGTTGGCAAAGCCGGGTATGGGAGTGGATGAAGGACTGATGATCGTCCGCAACGCCATGGCTCAGACCATCGCGCTGGCGCGCAGCCGCTAGTTCGCTGCTTGTCCAGCCACCTGCCGAAGCGAATCAAGGAGGGCACGGCGCCCGCCGACCGGCTCGACACGGCGATTCGGTAGAGCCAAAGCTCGCCCGGCCGGCTTCTCCGGTTTTTCCTGAAACCGGCCAGCGTCCCGGCATGTTCCTTCTACACCCGCCAACAGAGATCGCTGCGATCTTCAAGCTTTCGTCCAGGGAACCTGAAGATGAAACTCGCGGGCCAGCGTTTCGAGAAGCTCCTGCGCCTTTCGCGAAATGGGAACTCCTCCCTTGAGGTAGGCCTTTTCTTTTTTCCACTCCGGCCCACCTGGCAGGTCGGCTGACGTAAAACCCGGAAGAGGGCTCATGCGGCTGACGCCGTCCATCAGATGATCCATGTCAGCCTTGAATGCCTGAAGCGGCACGAATCGCTGAACGTCCAGGGCCATGAAAAAGCCTGACTGGTCCGCATCCGCGAACTTGATGTTACTGCGATCGAATTCGGACAACATCTGGCCTCCCAGCGTGCCACTCATGATATTAGCCACATGCGAAATGCCAATCGCCTTGAAATAGACCTGCGGCATTTTTTTGAAGAACTCTTCGTTCCAAAGACTGTGGCTGACCATGTCCAGCAGGAAAGGCGGATGGTCGGGGCCCGAGGGCATTCCAAAGGCTAACGGAGGACTTCCCTGAATCGAACCGAGAATCGTGCTCTGAGTTTCGTATTGCGGAGCTGCGTTTCTGCCTGAAAAGCTAATTCCGATCAGGTTCTCCCGAAGGGCCATTCGCACATACTTTCCCGTGCTACCGAGGTGGGCGTGATAGGTGGTGGTTGCAACCCCCACGCCCATCTTCTTCGCCATGCGGATTGCTTTTTGCATTGCCTCGGTCGCAACGATCATTCCCAGGCCACCATCTCCGGTCAAAGCTGCCGTCACAGGGCCTTCCCGCAGTACGCGGATGTTGGGCTGTTTGTTGGTTCTTTCCTGTTGATAGGACCGCACATAGCGATCCACCTGTACCACGCCGTGGCTGACTACCCCACGCAGGTCGGTGTCGACCAGCAGGTCAGCGATGAGTTGAGCCTGCTGGGGTGCGATGGGTACTTTCTCGAAGATGGCCACTACCAAACGACGCAGGTCTTTAGGAGACCTAAATAAATAAACTGCACCACAAAAAAGTGCTGAACAAATGACCGTCGGTCGCGCGATAAATGCTGGGGAATTGTGGAGTAAAGGTAACCCAGCGTATGAAGGAAGCGATTTGGAAAGGCGGGAAAAAAGATCGAAGGTTGTATCAAAAAGTGCGAGCAGAAAGACAGCGGTTGATACGGGAAAAGTACGATCGGTTGGTGCCGTGCATGGACGAGCGTGGCCGAAGGTTATGGGCGGGTAGCGAAGCGATCGGGTTTGGCCGTGGTGGCATTAGAGCTGTGGCCGAGGCGCTGGGAATGAATAAGAGGACGGTGATGGAGGGACGGCG
>VFZK01000197.1 GCA_016871215.1 Acidimicrobiia bacterium
CAGCGTGGCCGACATTGATCGATGAGATGCGCTAGACGAAAACGTCGGCTGGCACCCTTTCAGGGTGCTGCTCGCGATGACTTCAGAACCGGTGGTGTCGCTAACGCTCCACCACCGGCTAATGGCTAGCAATCCTCCGGCTTGCCAGGGTGAAGCACTGGCGTGGTTCACTCTGGAGTTTCTACATTCTAGTTCTGCACGGGCAAGATACCCATGCCACATCGAAGCCGTCACTCCCGCGCAAGGTCGTCACCCCGGCGGATAGCAAGCCGGGGGGGAGCCCAGGAATGGTTGGGGCTAACCCAAAAGTACCGGTACCCACAGTAAGACTGGATTCCCGCTTTCGCGGGAATGACGATATGGTGTGCGCTGGCCTAGACCAAGTCTAGGCGTGGTGAAGCACTGACGTGCTTCACTACGAACGGGAACGGCGTGGTCTGTCGCACGGCCGTGCGACAGCTAGTTCTGAGCTCGCTCTACTGTAGAGATGCCAAACGGATGAACATCGACCTGATTATTCGCCGCGGCACGGTCGTCGACGGAACGGGAAGCGAGCCCTTCGCGGCTGACGTGGCGGTCAGCAACGGCCGAATCTGTGACGTCGGCTCCATTCCTTCGCTGGAGGGAGTTCCGACACTCGACGCCAGCGGGCTCCTGGTGACGCCAGGATTCATTGATATCCACAGTCATTCTGACTTCACTCTGATTGTGGATCCACGAGCCATCAGTTCCGTAACGCAAGGCGTCACCCTGGAGGTTGTGGGCAACTGCGGCCACGGATGCGCGCCGATCGCCGATGTCTCGCTGGCGCGCTCCAATATCTATGGCTGTGAGGTGAGCCACGAGATCGATTGGCGAACGATGGCTGGATATCTCGAGCGCCTGGAATCGGGGAGGCCGGCAGTCAACGTTCTCAGCCTGGTGCCTAATGGGAATCTGCGGCTAGCGGTCGCGGGCTTGGTCGATCGCCCTTCTACGGCTGAGGAACTCAAGCAAATGCAGCGACTCCTGGCCCAAGGGCTTGAGGAGGGCGCCTTTGGGTTTTCCACCGGATTGGAATACAGTACAGAGTTGGCTTGCTCCGAAAAGGAAATCCAGGCACTTTGCAGCGTGGCAGCGGGTGCCGGTGGACTCTATGCTACCCATACGCGCAATCGGCAGGGCGAAGCAAAAGAAACGATTGCCGAAGCCATTCGAGCCGGCGCAGCGGCGCAAGTTCCCGTTCAGATCTCACACATCTCGGTTGTTTCTCGATTGGCGGAAGACGGGCACTGGGCTGTAGAGCAAGCCCTGGCCCAGGTCGACGAAGCGCGCGCACGGGGTCTCGACGTTGGCTTCGACATGCACACACGCTTGTTTGGGACCACGAACCTCAGCGCTGCGCTGCCTCCCTGGGCCCTGGCCGGAGACAAAGCCGAGATTGCTTCGAAGCTGCGCGATCCCAGACTTCGTGAGCAGATAAGAAACTATCCCAGTATCATTACCGCGTTGGCGCGGGGCGACTGGCGGCGAATCGTCGTATTCCATAGCCAGTCACAGCCGCAGTTCTCACGCCGAAGTCTGGCCGAGATCAGCGAAGCCAGAGGCACAGATTTGTTCGACACCATCTGTGACTTGCTGCTGGCCGAGATGGACGATCTGCATAACCTTATGGTGATCGCCTTCACCTATCGCTCGGAAGACATTCGGCAGGCCTTCGAACATCCGCACTGCATGGTGGGGTCAGACGCCACTGCGCTTGCACCCGATGGACCCTTGGCAGGCAAGTCCTTTCATGGAGCCTATACCTGGGCATCCTGGTTCTTTCGCCACTTCGTGCGTGAAGCCAGGCTGCTGACCTCGCAAGAAGCCGTGCGACGTCTGACGTCCCTGCCGGCTGCCCGGTTTGGCCTCGTTGATCGCGGCTGGATTCGAACTGGAGCCTGGGCTGACATCGCGGTTTTCAATCCCGCCGAATTTGGCGAACAAGGCACCACTTTTGAGCCGAACCAGATCGCCCGGGGAATGACCCATGTTTTGGTGAACGGCGTTGCCACGATGAAAGATGGAAAGCTGACTGGCGAAAGGGCCGGGCAGGTGCTGCGTCACTCAAAACGATGAGTGGCGAGAGAACGGATCGGTTCCATGGTGGAAGTGACTCTGTAGCTGCGTTACCGAGGAAAGCCGTCATGAAGATCGTCGATCAGGGAGTACTGTTTGACGCAACCCAGCAACCGCTGCAGAGGCGAAGCAACTCGTTCACGAGCGTGCTAGCGATGCCGGGAGATCGTCTCCTGGTTTCGTTCCGCACAGGACACTCCAAGGACGATCCCGACGAGAACTTGATACTCCGCCTCAGCCAGGATGGCGGTCGCAGTTGGGAAACGGTCTTCGAAGGATTGCCTCCACAGGTCGGCGGCGTGGCCGGAGGCTGGCGGCATGGCGCCATTGGCTGTCTCGACTCTGGCCGACTGATCGGTGCGTTCTGTTGGTTCGATCGATCGGACCGAAGCCGGCCACTGGCCAATCCCAAAACCCAGGGTACTCTCCCGTCTCGCGTTTTTGTGATGGAATCCCGTGACGAAGGGCGGACGTGGGTTGACGCGCGAGAGGTTAACACCAGGCCGTTCGAAGGAATCGCCACTACGGGTTCCATTCTTCGGTTGGCCAACGGCGCTCTGGCGCTGCCTTATGAAGCCTGGAAATCTTACGACGACATCGGCCCAGGCGAGCACCATGCAATTCTGCGGATCTCGCGCGACGGTGCGCGCTCTTTCGAACCGGCGGTGATTGTCGCCCACGACCCGAAGGCCAATCTCTTCTTCTGGGACCAGCGCCTGGCAGTGGATCCCGAGTCAGGAAAGCTTATTGCACTTCTCTGGACTCACGACCGCCAGGCCCAGCAAGACCGGAATGTCCACATTGCGTGGGGGGCGCCGGATGGGACGACCTGGACCGAGCCTGTCGATACGGGAATCTCGGGTCAAATTGCCAGTCCTCTGATTCTGCCCGGTGGGCGAGTGCTGGCGGTGTACGTCCACCGCCATTCCCCGCCTGGCTTGAGGGCCGTGCTGAGCGAAGATTTCGGCAGAACTTGGGACCGGGCGAGCGAGATCGAATTTTATGCGAGCGGCGCTGGTCGAGAGTCGGGAATGGAAGGGCAACGGAGTTTTGGAGACTACTGGAGCGACATGAGCGTGTGGAGCTTCGGGCATCCCGAAGCGGCCCTGTTGGCAGCCGGCCACGTATTCGTTGCCTTTTACGGCGGAGACGGCGGCGCGCTGAGCATGCATTGGCGAAAGCTTTCGCTCTAGGCCTGTGTGGCAAGCTGGAGGCCTGCTAGCTAGCCATCAGCCGATGATCGAGCGTTAGCGACACCACCGGTTCTGGCTTCCGGCCCGTCGCTCCCGCGGAAGGTCGTCACCCCGGCGGATAGCAAGCCGGGGCGGGAGCCCAGGGATGTTGGCGCCATTGGTCCAGTGTCGGCACCGACAGGAAGACTGGATTCCCGCCCGCGCTTTCGCTGGGGCAGGCTTTGCGCGAGAATGACGATGCAGTTTCCTTCTCGGTGTGAACAGCGACAGTCTCCCGGTGAGGGCCGTTACCTGCAGCCAGCGTGCTATTTCGCGTGACAAGCTGCGAACTTCCAAGAAGACATTGCAGAGAACCGAAGTTCTCTTTCCGGATGGCGCCATGATCCAGCTTCCTAGCTTGCATCCATTTCATGAGTTCCGCGGCACCGCTCGAAGCTGCGGCAGGGACTACGGAGAAAGCCAGGCAGAAGCCATCGAGGCGTTTCTGGCGATGGAGATCTCTCCGAATGCCAAGAAGCTGCTCTACGCCGGCCGCTGCTGGAAGAAGCTGGGCGCGTGGGAGAAAGGTGTCGTGGAGTTTCTAGAAGGGATGGCACAGGGAAGCGGGCGATCGATCCAAGAAATGGTCCTGCTGCTGTTGCACGAGGAGATGGTCCACACGAAGAACTGCACTGGCTTTGGAGCGACCGGTTCTGGAACGCGCGACGGATCGGCGATCGTCGGGCAGAATTGGGACTGGTCGCATCGACTTTATCCGTGGTCCAGCTTGGTCAAGATTGCGGCTGACAGCTTGCCAACCACGCTCACCTACGCCTATCCAGGTCTTTGGGCTAGCGCTGGCCTGAACGAATTTGGGCTTTCATTGGTTTGGACCGGCGCTGGCTACCAGCCACAGGTCGGGCCCAAGGTGGGCATTCCGACCTATGCGTTGATTGCCGGCCTTCTTGCCTGCAAGACCTGTCGTGAGGCTGTTTCGCTCTTGAAACGTACACCGATTGCAGGTTGCTTCATTTTCTTTCTTGCCGATGCTGCAGGCGAGGTCTGGCTGATTGAAGGCGTACCAGGGCGAATCGAAGCAGTTCAGTGCACCGATGTGCTCAGCCGGGCTAATCACTACGAGTGCGTTGATATCTGCCGGCAGGCACGACAGCGCGTTCCCGAAGCGAGTCTCAAAGCGAACACGCGTTCACGAGGCCAGCGCATGATGGAGCTGATGGAAAAGTACAACGGGCGCATCGATGGCTCAGTGGCCCAAGCCGTGCTGCGGGACCACGGCGTGCAGCCCGGCTTCGATATCTGCCAGCACCCGGTTCGTGGCCGGAGCGGCTTGACGCTGGACAGCTTTTACGCGCTGCCCTCGAAAAAGGAATTTTGGATCGCGCGCGGAGCGCCTTGCCGGCACCGGTACGAGCGCTATTGTCTTTGACAACCTGAAAAGCCCATCGCCTTTAGGCAGCACAGGCTGCACGTCCTCTCCGATTGGTCCTGTTGGCTATTGATCATCTGCGATTCGCGATTTGTTATGGATGCAAGGGATGACGAGTTACAGTTCTGGATTAGATAAAATGAGGAAGCAGAGCAGGGGATAGGCAGTCATTTCTTTTCCCAAGCGTAGTCAGGAGACTCAACGCAACATGAGAATCGGGTGGATTGGAACGGGAGTGATGGGCCGGTCAATGTGTGGACACTTGCTGGCTGCAGGTTACGCCGTGACTGTTTTCAATCGGACCAAAGCCAGCGCCCAGCATCTCATTGAGAAGAACGCGGCCTGGGCCGATTCACCGGCAGAAGTGGCCGAGCGAACCGACGTCGTGTTCTCCATCGTCGGTTACCCTGCTGATGTGGAAGAAATCTACCTGGGGCCGAAGGGCGTGTTCGCTGCTTTCCGTCCGGGCTGTACTGCCGTGGATATGACGACCAGCAGCCCTTCACTGGCGCGCCGGCTTGCTGAGGAAGGGCAGGCCTGTGGCGTCGGGGTACTTGACGCGCCGGTCAGCGGCGGAGACATCGGGGCGAGGAATGCTACCCTCTCGATCATGGTTGGGGGCGAGCCCGAAACCTTCAAGCAGGTGAGGCCGCTCCTCGATCGATTGGGGAAGACCGTTGTTCTGCAAGGGCCGGCGGGCTCGGGGCAGCACACGAAACTGGTGAACCAGATTCTCATTACGGGGACGATGGTCAGCCTTTGTGAAGCCTTGCTGTATGCGAAGAGTGCCGGGTTGGACCCTCGAGTCGTGCTGCAGAGCGTCAGCGGCGGGGCAGCCGCTTCCTGGAGCCTCCAGAACATGTACCCGCGTATTCTCGATGGGAATCTGGAACCAGGATTCTACGTCGAGCATTTCATCAAAGATATGGGTCTCGCTTTGGCTGAAGCCGAACGCCTCAAGCTTTCGCTGCCAGGACTGGCTTTAGCCAAGCAGCTCTATGAATCTGTCCTGGCCAACGGAGGCGCCAGGAAGGGCACGCAGGCGCTGATTTTGGCACTCGAGGCATTGAATGGCATCAAGCCCACTCCACCGGCGGCTTGAGGCGTGCCCGGAACTGGCGCCGCAGCCTGGTACTGCCCGAAGTCGCTCAGTCATTTGATGCCGATCGCAGTTTCCTTCAAGAGCTCAGAGCGTCTTTAAGGAGAACGAATATGAACAGCCGCGAGCGAGCATTAACGGCTCTTGACCATCGAGAGCCCGATCGAGTGCCCATTGACTTTGGTGGGCGACACACAACGTTGCACCTCTATGCGCACGAGTCCCTGATGCGGCACCTGGGACTGAGTGGGCCAAAGCCGGACCTGCAGAGCTACCACACTTACCTGGTCGAACCCGATGCCCAGTTGCTAAGCCGCTTCGAACGGGTCACCTCCCTTTTTTTTCCGAAGGCGCCCGGCGGCTACACGTTCCGCATCGATCCTGACACCAACACCTACGTCGACGAATGGGGCACGAAATACTACATGCCTCCGAATGGCTACTACTACGACATGACTGAGGTGCCTCTCCCGAATGCCGAGACAGAGGCAGATCTCGATCGCTATCCCTGGCCCAACCCTTCGGACCCTGCGCGGATTGCAGGTTTGGCCGAGGAGGTCAGCGCGGCCGCCGCAGCTGGAGAGAAGGTCCTGATGCTCTGCAATGCCACACCCGGGCTGTGGGAGCATTCCTGGTATCTATTCGGAATGGAACAGGCGTTCGTAAACCTGGCTGCGAATCGAGCATTGATGGAGGCCTTCACCGAACGATTTCTAGAATGGCAGATGGCCTATTGGGATTTGGCGCTAGGAGCGGTGGGCGGCCAGATCGACTTGGTTCAGATGAATGAAGACCTCGGGACGCAAGCGGGCCCGATGATGTCTCCTGCGACGTTTCGGCGCATCTACAAGCCAAGGATGAAACGCCTGGTGGAACACATCAGGAAGAGAACCCAGGCCCGCATCTATCTTCATTCGTGCGGGTCGATCTACCCTTTCATTCCCGACCTGATCGAGTGTGGCGTGCAGGTGCTTAACCCTGTGCAAGTCAACGCCGCGGAGATGGATTCGCGCCGGTTGAAACGGGACTTCGGCAAAGACGTTACCTTTTGGGGAGGCGGGTGCAACCCTGTCGTTCTGCAGAATGGCTCACCCAAGGACGTCGCTGAAGAAGTCAAACGCCGTATCGACGATCTGGCCACTGGAGGCGGCTTTGTCTTTGGCTCCGTCCACAACATCCAGGCCAACGTCCCGCCGCAAAACATTGTCGCTCTCTTTGATGCGGCCGGCGAGTGTGGCGGGTATTCGCAGCGGAACTGAGACAAGGCAGTAGATCCTATGACGCGAAAAGAGAGGATCATGGCTGCGAGCCAGAGGCAGCCAGCCGATCGTCTGCCGTTCTTTCACTATTGGAGACACTGCCAGACGGGTTGGGCCGAACGGGAGTGCCGGAATCGAGGCATGGGCATCAACTGGGTTCGCCCTTGTTACACGGAGCAGCTGCACGAGGTCGAGATCAATGAGCGTCCGATCACCGTGGGAGATCGCACGGTCTGGCGGCGGACCTACACGACTCCCGTAGGATGTTTGACGACTGCCGAGTTTCGGGAACCCGGTACGGGCCAGTGGAAAGCCAACCGGAGCTGGAAAGGCCAGGTTCCCTGGACGACCGAGCGCCTGATCAAGCAGCCCCAAGACTATGCCGTTGCCCGGTATCTGGTCGAGCATACCGAATACGTTGCCGATTACGCTCCCATTGAACAAGCCATGCAATGGTTGGGTGAGGAAGGCGTCGTGATGGCCGGATTGCCGCATTCGCCGATGCAGATGTTGATGATCAACTGGGTCGGGAGTGAAGACGGGCGGTTCTTCTACCACTTGGCCGATTGCCCTGAGTTGGTGGAAGACCTGTATCGAGTTCTGTGCCGGAAACGCGAAGCTGCCATCGAGATCGCAGCGAAGTCTCCGGCGCCGATTGTGTTGTGCGGCGATAACGTGGATGGTGTACTGGTGAGCCCTCCGCTGTTCCAGAAATACTTTGTTCCCGTGTACGAGGCCCAAGCATAGGTTTTGCACCAGCACGGGAAACTGATGGCAGTGCATATGGATGGGCGGCTGAACAGCCTCAAACACGCGATTGCAAAGCTGTCGCTCGATATCGTGGAAGCGTTCCACCCGCCTCCAATGGGGGATCTTCCGCTTGGCGAGGCGCTGCAGCTCTGGAAAGACAAGGCGATATGGATCGGGTTTCCGGGATCGGTGTACAGTCTGGGTCCGGATGCGACGCGCTCCTACGCGCTGGATCTGCTCGGCGCTTGTGGTACCGGCGAGCGGTTGGCTGTCACCATGTCTACCGAAAACCAGGTATCCGACCAGAACCTGCTCGTGCTTGCCGCAGTGCTGGAGCATGCGCATCTTCCGCTTAACGCCGAGCAGATCGGGACAATCGCCGCGCGGTCCGGCCGGTAAACGGCTAGGCTGGCTGGAACGAGGCTTGGCGTTTCGTCTCTGTCGTGGTCTGTCGAGGTTTGCGCCCAAGGATCATCGTTCGTCGCCCCGATACAGAGCCGGTGTTCGCTTTCGGTTGATTGTCCTGGAACCGTGGCGCAGTTCAGCGGCCCGACCGTCAAAGGGCAGCTTGTTGTAGCGCGCCGGCAAACCCGCCTTCACAAATGCTTCACAGCTCACCTGGTCACTCGAAGCTATTGGAGTGGATAGAGCGTCGCCTCCCGTGATATGAAGATCTCACGTCCGCCCGAACGAACCCAGAGGAGGGCCTTGGTAGCTGGAGACGCCGAGCCGGAGGCAAGTCTTTTGCGAAAGAGCGGTTGCAAGAATGCTGTGACGGAGGTGCTTGAGCCCGATGCTAATTGTCGATTCTCACAATGACGTTGCTTACAACGCGATCGAATGGAACCGCGACCTGACCCAGAGCATCCTCCGCATCCGCGAAGCCGAGGCGGGCATGGCCCAAAAAGGGCGCGGCCTCGGCGTGGTGAGTTTCGAGGAGCTGCGAAAGGGTGACATCGGACTGCTGTTCGTAACGATGGGTTGCCGTATCGCTTCCCTGGGAAAGCGCTTTTCTGGTGTGCGAAACCAGGATATTGCGTATGCCAAATGCCGGGGCGAATTGGCTTACTACCGGTTGATGGAGTCCAAAGGACTGCTTCGCCAGGTGAAGGACCGTCCATCGCTGGACGATCACCTGAAGCGATGGGCAGCCGACGCTGCCTCCTCGCCGCTTGGATTTGTTCTCACCATGGAAGGGGCCGATGGGATTGTGTCGCCGGACCAGATCCCCGAATGGTGGGAAGAGGGACTGCGCATCGTCAGCCTGTGCCACTATGGCGTGAGCAGCTATTCGCATGGCACCCAGGCGCCGGGGGGGTTGACCGCACGCGGCCGCCCGCTGTTGAAGGCTATGGAAAAAGCGGGCATGCTGTTAGACCTGACCCACCTGGCTGATCAGGCCTTTTGGGAGTCCCTGGACGCATTCGGAGGACGGGTGCTGGCGACTCACAACTGTTGCCGGGCTCTTTGCAACCACGACCGTCAGTTTGACGATCAGCAGGTCCGGGCCATCGTCGAACGTGGCGGGGTCATCGGAGTGGCGTTCGATGACTGGATGCTTTCGCCGCTCTGGGATCACCACGCCATCGACAACACTGGCATCAGTCTCAACACGGTGGTCGACCACATCGACCACATCTGCCAGCTGGCTGGGAACTGCAACCATGCCGGCATTGGTACCGACCTGGATGGCGGCTACGGAAAAGAACAGGCGCCGTGCGACCTCGATACGATCGCTGATCTGCAAAAAATACCGGCGCTGCTGGAAAAGCGAGCCTATGCGGCGGAAGACATTGCCAAGATCATGCATGGAAACTGGATCAGCTTCCTGCGCAGCAGTTGGGCGTGACAAGTGTGGGTATGGGTCAATCCGAGTCGTGAGTGGAGCTGGTGTGGAGTCCGGCTCTACGGCGCCAGAAGACTGCCATAGTTTCAGGTGGTGCGCGTAGCTCGAAGCAGGTCGGAAGTTCGCGCGGTT
>VFZK01000198.1 GCA_016871215.1 Acidimicrobiia bacterium
CCGCGCTGCCCAACACCTCTTGCACCATCTCATCGTCCCGCACGTATCTCACATGGTGCATTCGCGCAAAACCTAAGTAAAACATCAACACGGTCCCCATCACGAATTGGGCATTACTCAGACTCGCCGGCTGCCGCTTGACCGTTAGCTTCTCGTACAGCAGCTGCACAAACTCCAGCTTCTCCAACAACGCCGCCAGCGGTAACAGGCCGCCGTACGGGGTCAGCACCCCGCCTCCAAAGTCGTACCGGGTGGCCGCCCCGATTTTATTGGCTTTCCCCCGCGTTCTTTCTTTTCCGCTCGCAACGGCCTTTTCAGACCTCGGCGCTTTTGCTATCTTCTCCATTCGGGAGTGCTCCTTTCCTTGATCGCTCTATCAAGTCTGGATAGGTCGTCTTTGCAAACCGCCTATCCTAGGGCACTCCCGCTTTCCTTTCAATCCCTCCGTTCCGGTTCAGTCGCTATAAGCCCGCTCGGCGCATAATCTGGGTAAGACCATATCGAATTGAAGCCAGCGGGCCGCGCTCATGGCATACTGATCGGGATTTCTTCAGCCCGGTGTGGATACGTTGGGCTTGGCCCGCTGTAGCTTGCGCCTTTCCTGCTGATGTGCTCTTGCTCGAAAGTCAGGATTTGCCAGATCGACGCCGCAGAACCGAGCCCTGTTCAACACCGCCGGGCTGCTTTTGCCGGCTTGCAGGGCTGGAAGCAGCCTGCCGCTGATTGCTGAATGCACTCGATAACATGCCGTTGTCCCAGACAAGCCCGCCAGAAACGCTGAAGCCGCAGGAAGTGGGAGAGAAGACGATGCAAGGCGCATCGCTGATGGTCCTGCGCACTCTCGTGCTCTACCCGATCGGATTCGTGGGTGAAGTTCTGCTGGCGC
Organism: Acidimicrobiia bacterium; assembly: GCA_016871215.1. GTDB lineage: Bacteria > Acidobacteriota > Terriglobia > Versatilivoradales > Versatilivoraceae > VFZK01. The sequence goes on from VFZK01000198.1 coordinate 887, forward strand.
GGCTTTTGGCGCCCGAGGATTTCGGCGTGTACGCGCTCGCCAGCTTCGTCACGGTAACGCTCGCGGCTGTCCTCGAAGTCGGGTTGGCGGCCTCGCTGATCCAGCGCGCCGACGAACCTCGTGACGAGGAATATCAGACGCTCTTCACGCTGCAAATCCTGGCCATCAGCGCTTTGGTCGTTGTTATCTTCCTTGCTTCGCCTTGGATTTTTCCGTGGCTGGGGCTCGACGTCGGTATCCGGTGGACAATGCTGGCCCTGTTGCTCTGCCCGTGGATTGGCGCGTTTGGGACAATGTCCTGCGTCAAGCTGGAACGCCAACTTCGCTATGCAGTCTTCGCGCGTATGGATGTCCTTCGTGGACTGACCTATGTCGGTACCGCCGTTGCCTTGGCCTTCGCGGGCGCCAAGGCTTGGAGCTTCGCCGTCGCAATTGTTCTGAGCACGGCGGTGAAGACCGCTATTGCGTTCAGGCAGGCTCCCTGGCCCGTGCGCTTTCGAGTGAAACTGTCGGGAATGGGTCTCGCTTTGCGTTTTGGAATCTTATTCCAGGTCTCGACGCTCACCTCGCTGTTCCGCGATCATATAGGCGTCGTGCTTGGGGGCCCCCTCTTCGGCGTTCAATCGGTGGGTTACCTGAACTGGGCAAAGAACACCACCTACTACACCAGCCAGATTTTCACACAGGTCGTGTCCCGCGTCGCCTTCCCGTCGATCTCCCGCGTTCAGCACGACCCGGCTTCTGTCCGACAGATGTCCCAGACTCTGCTGAAGTACGTGAACCTATTCACGTTTCCAGTAATCACCTTGTTCGCTGCCCTGATTCCGGAGTTCGTCGCGGTGTTCTACACCGAGAAATGGCTGCCAGCCCTTCCGGCGTTTTACTTCTATTCTCTGCGAATGATCGGTTCGAACATCACGACCCTCTACGTCAGCGTCTTGAACGCGCTCGGGCAGGTGCGCAAGACGCTCCAGATCCTGATCTGGTGGACCGTCGCGGATTGGGTGCTGGCGCTCGCACTGTGTCCCGCGTTCGGTTTCACGGGCATCGCCATGGCTTACGGCGCGAGCGTCATTCCGATCGCTATTTGGCTGATTGTCGAGTTAGATCGAGTGGTTCGTCTGGACCTTTCCAAAAGCCTGTACCAGCCTCTTGGCTTCAGTTTGCTCGCGGGAATTCTCGTATGGTTGCTGAAAGGCCATTTCGTACCTTCGTGGGGCTCATTGCTGCTGCTCGCTATCAGTGGAGTCGCTTTGTTCAGCTTGCCGTTGATTCTGCTGGACGGGAAGGTTCTGTGGTGCGAGGGAAAAACGTTCCTGCGATCCGTACTAAGGGGACGTGGAAATGAGTTGACTTCTGAGGACAGAACCGCAGAAACCGTGGAGCGCGGAGGCCAATCACGGTGAAAGTCAAAGTACTCATTGTCTGCGGCGGCGCCGATCGACTGTCCAGGAACAAACCGTCTTGAGGAGTCCGGCCTGGTACCGCGACCTTCAGGCAAAGCGAACCGCGCTTCTCATCGAAGATTGCTTTGCCTGCGGCGCCAGCCATTGCTTTTCTACCGCAACGCCAGCGGTCTCATCGCAAAACCAGCCACCGTGCCCTTGATTTTGTTCGTGGCAGCGATGTAGCAGAACTCGTAGGCCCGGTCGCGAGCCAGCTCTTCCAAGTTGTGAAACTCGCCGATGTGGACTCCTTGCTCGACCAACAGATACTCGTGAACGGGATTAAAACAGCGGCTGCCAGCAGGGGCTGGGGTGACTTCCAGGCCCGAGGTGTCTGAGCCAACGAGAATGGCACCTTTCTGCTCAACTAACCATTTGGCGGCGGCGAGGTCGATTCCGGCCGAGTCATGAGCGCGAAGTTTTTCGTGGTCGCTTCCGGTTTCTCCCCAATAGCGCAAGGTGCCCGTCCGAATGAAGACCGCGTCCCCGGGGCGTACGTCAACCCCTTCCCACTCGAGGGTCTTTTTCAGATCGTCAATGGTGATCGCCGTTCCGCTCTTCAGCGCATCGACCTTTTTGAAGCCAGCCACGTCGGCCACGACGGCACGCAGTACCATCGGCGGGATCGTCGTCACATCGGTTTTCCGGATGCCCCAGTTGCCTCCCCAATCGGCTTCTTTGAAGCCGTTGTACCAATGATTGTCCATGCCTGTTGTGATGTGTCCCAACCCGTCGATCTGCGTCGCCACGTTGTCGTTGATGAACAGCGCACAGCTATGCCAGGCCAATCCGGCTGGGTTCGCCGCCGGTAGCGTGAATTCGAGGTCCTTTTGCCGCTTGACACCTTCGGGTGTCCTGAACGAGAGTACTTCGCCTGGCGAATGCCCCGGCCATTTGAACGAAGTGCGGTCGTAGGTCACCCCGAGGTCATAGACTTTGCCCCGCTTGACGAGCGAGACAGCCTTCAGCACCATCGTTGGGTTGACCGCGTTCAGCGCGCCCACTTCATCATCTTTGCCCCAAATCCAGCCCCAGCCTTGCCCCTGCTTCCAGCCTCGCACGGGTGCTTCTTGCGCTTTGAGCTGGTAGCTTTCGCGGGTGAAGCCGCTCAGGAGCGCCACGCCCATCAGGGTCGCCGCGCAGCTTAGGATTCTTCTTCGATCGATGCTCATCGTTGTTCTCTCCGTCGCCACAGGAGTCATGTGGCGGATGTTGGTTAGGCGATGCTGCATGCTAACACACCTGCCGCGAGCGCAGAAGAACACGCAGGTGTGTGGCACGGAGGTGTGGCGCCGACTCGTCGCGGCTCCTGAGCCACCCGATCCACAGCTATGGGCGGGTTTTCGATCAGGCGTCAGGTCGCATGGAAAATGCTGGTATGTCCAAAAAGCCGTGCCTGAAGGCGGGATCCCGGGCCCTGCTTGGAGCAGAGTGGCAGCCTCCTCCTCCGGCGGGTGTATAATCCTGGCCCGCGATTGGAGACACAAGGAGGGAAGCCACGAGCATGGCAAATCTAGAGGTTCTCGAGCAGGAAATGCGTGCGCTGGGCTGGTGGTACCAGCACTTTGAGTTTCCCAACGGCTTGCGCACCGGGAGTGGCCAAGAGCCGGGCTATGATGCCAAAGCACGCTGGGACTTCATAGCGCCGCATGTGCCGGCTGACCTGACTGGCAAAACGGTGTTGGACTTGGGAGGAAACGCCGGTTTCTTTTCCATTCAAATGAAATTGCGGGGCGCCGGCCGCTGCGTGCTGGTCGACCCGTTTCTCGAATTTAATCGGCAGGCCCGTTTTGCAGCCGGGCAGTTTGGAGTCGAGCTGGAGATCGTCAACGAAGACGCGCACACCTATTGTCTGACGACTGAGGACCGTTTCGACTACGTCATTTTTCTCGGCCTCCTCTATCATTTGAAGTATCCGGGGCTCGTCCTGGATCGGCTCGCCGAAATGACCAAACATCGCATCTACATCCAGTCGCACATCATTGGCGCCGAGTCCGACAACTATCGAAACAAAGCCAACTATGAGCGTTCGCTCGACGACCCGTTGCTGGACGATCCGGCTTATCCCAAGCTCATGTTCGTCGAAAACCTCTACAATGGAGACTCGACGAACTGGTGGATTCCCAACTACGCTGCGCTGGCCGCCTTGGTGCGGAGCGCCGGCCTGAAAGTTATCGACCGTCCCCATCCCCAAGTCATCGTGGCCGAGCCGGAATTCCATTTCGGCAAGGCGGTGTATCCGAAGCTGGTGTTTCCTCGTTACGGAAAAAAGGGCGGTGCGCTCTATCCCGGAGCCCAGCAATACGAAGTCGAGTTGTGGCGGGAACTGATCCGCCGATCCGAAGATAAGAAGTAGTCACGGCCCGCCAAACCCCAGGAAAAGCTGTCTACTTATCAAGCCCCTCACACGCAGGTAGGTACGCTCACCAGAAAAGCTCAACGAAGCGCAGCTCTTCTACAAGCGCGCGATCGAACCCATTTTCCAGGCTCGCTGCCAACGTTGCCACGGTCCGGATGTGCACATGAGCGACTTCAGGCTCCACCCTGACGGGTCACGACGGCCAGCCAGCACTCGCAAGCGAACGAACTGTCTCCGTTTGCGATGGGTTGGAACAAACTTATGATGTGGGCGCTCAATTTGGGGCGCAACCAGGGGTGGGTGAGCGTCGGGGTGGACCATGACACGGCGGAGTTTGCGGTGTCGTCGATTCGGAATTGGTGGCGGCACATGGGCTATTGCGACGGAATGCTGGAAAGGGTGTATAGTTTGGGCGGATAAGAGCCAAAAAGGAAATCCTGGATGAGCGGGGCCGGCACCTGCTGAGCCTGAAGCGGAGCTGATCGATTATTCATGAGCAGAGGCGTTCGATTTTCCAGACTAGGCGGCACGCTTGGTGCGCTGACTGTGGGTTTCTTCCTCATCTCTCATAATTGCCAGATGCAGGCTCAGAAATCAGGGGAGCCTTTGAAACCTCCAGAGGCGATATCCGTCTTCCCTGTAGGCGCGCAACAAGGCTCGGTCTTCGAAGCGCTAGTGAGGGGAAGAAACCTTGAAGGCGTGTATGGAGTCTGGTTCGCGACTGAGGGTGTGGCGGCCAGCGTCGAAAAGGTCGAGCAAATCGAGGTTGATAGCGAACCGGATCCCTATGAAAAAAGATGGGGACAGAAGTTGGTCCAAAGCCATCTGGTTATCTTGAAAATCCAGGTCGCGGCTGACGCCACGAGAGGAAAACACTCCTTCCGGCTGGTCACGCCGAACGGGATGTCGAACCCTTTGACGTTTCTGGTCGACGCTGGGCCTGTGACTCCCGAAATCGCCACCGACCACAGCAAAGCCCAGGATGCACAGCACCTCGAACTTCCGGCAGTGGTCAACGGGAAGGTTTCCGAAATGGGTGAGCGGGACTTCTACTCGTTCGATGCGGCGGCGGGTCAGCAGCTGACCTTCCACGCTTTGTCCAACACGACTCTTAGGGATCGTGACGCAGCGCAGTTCGCTCTGTACCGACCGGGCGGAAGCTGGTATGACCCCAACCGGCCTCTTCGTCTCGCATGGGCGCCCCAGGCTCGTTTGACCTACACATTTGAGAAGCCAGGCCGCTACCTTGTGGCAGTCACCTCATTCCAGGGTGTGGGTGGGCCAGACTATTCCTACCGGCTCTGCATCGGCCAGGCCGGTTCATTGCATTTTTCCAGGGAAGAGGAGCTTCTTACACCGCCAACTCGGGTTGACAAGCTGCAAAGCCCCTTTAGAAGAAAACTTGAGCCCGATCGTTTGCAAGCGCTACAAGCGAGGACTGTTGGCGAGACCCTCATGGGACACAGCGGCGCCGGGGGCAGGTCCACAGCGGTAACAGGGAGCGCGGCGCTCAGCGATCCGTCCTCGAGCGCGAGCGACGTTGACGTGACCACAGATGACGGCGTCTTGAGAGTCTTGACCGAAGTGGAGCCCAATGACACCCCAGACCAGGCTTCGGAGGTCAGCCTTCCGTTTCTGGTGGAAGGGGCAATCGGGCGTCCGAACGATGTAGACACTTTCAAGTTCAAAGTTCCAGCCAAAGCGAAATTGGCATTCGAGCTTGAGACCCCCGAAGTCGCCACCCCCGCCTTCAATCCCCATTTGTCGGTTATTGACGCTAACGGGGAGGAGATGCTGACCAACTATTACCGAAAAATTGCTGGTGATGGAGATGATTGGGTCAAGCTGATCCAGGCAAAGGTCGTCTACACATTCGAGCGGGAAGGCTACTACACTTTGCGGATTCGGGATATCACGGCTCGGTTCGGGGAGACGGCCTTCAGGTACCGGGTGATCGTCCGTCCCCAAATCCCACACGTCGGCAAGATTGAGGTTCAGGAAGACGGATTAAATTTAGTTGCGGGAGAGGCAAAGAAGCTGACCCTTGTTACCGAACAAGAGGAAGGATTCGGCGGCGAAATCCTCTTCAGCGTCCAGGGGTTGCCGCCTGGCGTACAGGCGCTGGCGGGCGCGGACGTCGAACCAGATACAGAGCCTCCGCTCCCTGAAATCAACAAGGAGCGTTTCGTTCCGAAGAGCAAAAAGACAACAATCTTGCTGGCGGCGGACGCCGATGCTCCGGCATCGGGGGTTCCCCAATTGGCGCGGATCATCGCCCGCCCTGTGGTGGGAGGGAAAATAGGCGCACCTTTGACGGTTGGAGGTGTTGTTGTCATGGTCCTCAAGCCGGATCCGGAGTCGGCTGTTCGAGTCGCTTCGTCAGGGAGGCAGGAATAAAGATGACAGTCCGAAATCGTTGGCGACGCTGCTGGTTGGATTTGATCGTCGCAGCGTGTCTCGTTTCTCCAAGTGCGTTGCTTGCTGAAAACTCGCCGGCCAAACTCCTTTCGCTGCGGCTGTGGCCGGAGAATCCCACGCTTTGGGGCGCCGAGGCTTCGCAGCGATTCCTAGTCCTCGGGGAGTACAGCGACGGGCTGGAAAGAGACATCACTTTACAAACTCGCTTTTCAGTTTCAGATGCCAAAGTGATGAAGTTGGATGAGAACGGCCGGGTCGTTGCTCTGGCCGACGGAGACTCTCTGCTGACGGCAAAATTTGAAGGGAAGGCAGCCAATACACAGGTTCACGTATCCGGGTCGGAGGCAAAGCGCCCATTCAGTTTTGCCCGCGATATCGGCGGTATTTTTACGAAACGAGGCTGCAACGACAGCTCCTGCCATGGCGGCGTCAAAGGCCAAGGGGGTTTCAAGCTCTCCTTGAACGCCCTCTATCCGAAAGACGATTATCGGTGGATTGTCAAGGGCGGCACTTATCACGTGCTGACGACCGACGCAGGGGCCAAAATCCCTCGAATAGACTCGCAAGAGCCGGAGAGAAGCTTGTTGTTGCGCAAAGCAACCATGCAAGCGCCGCACGGCGGCGGGCAACGAATCCGCCCAGAATCGGCCGATTACCAGACGATTCTCGATTGGGTGCAAAGGAGGGCGCCCTACGGCGAAGATGGCCAAGAACAGAGCGTCGCAATAGTGCGTGTGGAGGTTTATCCCACGCAGGTTGTCCTGGATGCACGGGGAAAGCAGCAGTTCTTAGTGACTGCCCATCTGTCGAACGGACAGCGTGAAGACATCACTGACGAAGTTCTTTTCATCTCTAACAACTCGGAAGTCGCGAAAGTCGATTCTAACGGCAGGGCCGAGGCGGTCAACACGGGTGAGACCGCGGTGATGATTCGGGCCTCTGGGACCGCCGTGACCGCCCGAGTGGGCGTGATCTCCAAACCAATCCCGAACTACCGGAACATTGAGCCAAGGAATTTCATTGACAAGTTCGTTTTCGCTAAGCTGCGACAATTCAACATCGTCCCCTCCAAGCTATCGGACGATTCGGAGTTCCTGCGGCGGGTGAGCCTGGATTTAACCGGGACGTTACCCTCACCCGAGCGAACACGGGAATTTCTGGCGAGCAAGGATCCGCTGAAGCGAGACAAGGTGATCGAGGCTCTCCTTAACACTCCTGAGTACGTGGATTACTGGACGTTTCGATTCGGCGACTTGTTTCGGGTGGCATGGTTTCAGAACGGAATGGGCCTGGAATGGGCTGAAGCGTATTGGGAATGGATACGACGAAACTTTAGAGAGAACAGACCCTACAGCGAGGTGGCCCGAGAGCGCATCGCGGCCGTCGGCTCAAGCTCTGCTGCCTGGCACTTCCTGCCTAACGGGGAGGTTCGCTACCCCCAGAACAAGATGGCCGAGGAAGTTCGCGTTTTCCTGGGCCGCCGTCTCGATTGCGCGCAGTGCCACAATCATCCCTTTGAAGCGTGGAGCCAGGATCAGTTTTGGGGCCTTGCAGCTTTCTTTGGACGGATGAGCGTAATCAACGGCCGGGGCGAGGAACCGGGAACAGCGATCTATGAGGACCCGACGGGTCAGGAAGTTGATCTGTTTGAGAAAGGCAAGAGCCGGAAGGTCCTGCACCCGCGAACAGGCAATGAAGTCCATCCAGCGTTCCTCGACGGTACAGTGTTGCCGGAAGAGGAGCGAGCCGATCAACGGGTGTACCTGGCGGATTGGATGGTTTCCCATCCCTACTTTGCCGAAGCCACCGTGAACCGGTTCTGGGGTTATTTCTTTTCAAAAGGAATTGTGGATCCGGTGGATGACTTCCGCTCGACCAATCCGCCCACCCATCCGGAGCTCCTCGACGCGCTGGCGCGGGACTTTGAGAAAAGCGGGTACAATCTCAAGCACTTGATGCGGACCATCGTAAGCTCAAAAACGTACCAGTTGAGCAGCCAACCGAACGAAACGAATCGGGAGGATCGGATCAACTACTCTCACGCCATACCGCGTCTACTCGACGCGGAACTGCTTTTTGACGCGATTTCCTACGTCTCGGATGTGCCGTTTGTTTTTGAACAGGACAAGTTCAAACGAGGGAGATTGCCACCGGGTTCTCGGGCCATCGATGTGGTGATGCCCGATATTTACAGATCCCGGATTCTGGAAATCTACGGCCGCAGCATGCGCGCGATGCTGCCGGAACAACGGCCCAGGCCAAACCTGGGGCAAGCCCTGCACAGACTCGTGGGATTCACCTTTACGGACAACATCGCCCAAGAGGGAGGGCGCATCGACCGGCTGATAGAACGCGGTGCTTCCGACCGAGAGATCATCGAAGAGCTCTACTTGCTGGGTCTCACGCGTTTGCCGACGAGTGACGAAACGTCGGAGCTGCTCCCAATGATCTCCAACCACGCGTCGCGACGGCAGGCGCTTGAGGATTTGCTGTGGGCGCTGCTGAGTTCGCAAGAGTTTATCCACAATCACTGAATTCGACTTCGTCAAACCCAGATTATGCGCCGAGCGGGCTTATAGCGACTGAACCGGAACGGAGGGATTGAAAGGAAAGCGGGAGTGCCCTAGGATAGGCGGTTTGCAAAGACGACCTATCCAGACTTGATAGAGCGATCAAGGAAAGGAGCACTCCCGAA
>VFZK01000199.1 GCA_016871215.1 Acidimicrobiia bacterium
TGCTCCAACTCTTGCAGTGTCATCGGGGGGCTCCTCTCTGCATGCTTTACCAGCATTCAGCTTCTACCACCCCTTCGCCCCAAAATGCTATCCACCCACAAATTTGTCGCACACCCCGAGTCAACGTGCGGCTTGACAAGGGCATCTGGCTGAACTAGCGTTCACGGCGTTTCATAGAGGCGAAGTTGATAGGGAGGCGCTCTACCTGTGCCTGAAACCTTGCGGTTCGACTCCAAACGAGCGAACCGCTTCTGTAACGCTGTGTTTGCCGCCTGCGGTTGTCCGAGCGCCGAAGCAGCGATGATTTCGGAGCACCTGGTCGGCGCAAACCTGATGGGGTGCGACTCGCATGGGATTATCCGCGTCTGCCAGTATGTGACGGATGTCAAGAAGGGCAGAATCGTGCCTGGAGCAGCCGTCACGGTTGCAACGGAAACGGACAACACGGCTTTGCTCGACTGCGGCTGGAACTTCGGCCAGGTTGGTGGGGTCCGAGCGCTTCAGTGCGCGATGAGAAAGGCTGAGAGCTACCACATCTCGATGGTGACCACCCGGCGGTGCGGCCATGCTGGCCGTTTGGGGGCCTACACACAAGCTGCCGCTCAGCAGGGGTTCATCGCTTTGGGCTTCTGCAACTCGCCGCCTGGTGATGGGCACTTTGTCGCGCCTTGGGGTGGGCGAGAGGGACGTCTTTCCACCAACCCGATGTCTTTTGCGATTCCGTGCGGAACCAGCAAACCGATCCTTGGCGATTTCTCGACCGCCCAGACCCCGGAAGGGAAACTAAGGTTGTACCTGAATCAGAATCGGGCGTTGCCTCCTGGATGGATTGTAGACGCACAAGGCCAACCGAGCACCGCCCCGGCCGATTTTTATGGTCCACCGAGGGGCGCCATCTTGCCGTTCGGCGGCGCGCTTGGTTACCGTGGATTCGCTCTTGGACTCCTGGTGGAAGCTTTGGGAGGCTTGCTGGCCGGCACCAGTGCTGTGAAACCCGTGCCTGGCAACGGACTGGCCCTGATTGTGATCAAAGTATCAGCATTTTTGCCCGATGCCGAGTTTGCTTCCCTGGCGGAAGAGTTGCGGAGCTATGTGAAATCGTGCCCGCCGTCGCCCGGGCACGAGGAAGTGACCCTGCCCGGAGAGCCCGACTTCCGCGTATTCGACGACCGCATCGCTAACGGGATTCCCGTGGATGCACAGACCTGGCAACAGATCTGTCACTGCGCAGAGTCCCTAGGAGTCCGCTGGGACGGTATAGCTGCCAAGGACTAGGGCCAACGGCGCGGTGCACGCTGTGGCGTTTCCCGCCTGGAGGCCGAAGAAGCCCGCCGACACTGAGACCTGGGGAAATCAGGCTGCTGCCAGGTTTGCTGACTCCATCCCGCGTTGCGCAAGGGGAGCGATGTCTCACACCGACGAGGAGGTTTGAATGGAGAGCGCCAAGCGGTTTGTGCAAAAAATTAGGCAAGGTGGAGTTTGCGTTGGAACGGGGATCACCTTTACGGATCCGACTGCCACCGAAGCGCTCTGCGATCTGTTCGATTTCTTCTGGATCGATATGGAGCACAACGCACTTTCGCTGGAGGCCGTTCAGGCACACCTCATGGCGACGAAAGGAACTCGAACCCTGCCCATGGTACGCGTTCGATCTAGCGATCCGATTCTGATCAAAACGGTGCTCGACATTGGGGCGCCTGCCATCGTGATTCCCATGATTCGAACCGTCCAGGAAGCGACTCTGGCAGTCCAGGCCTGTCGATATCCGCCACAGGGCATTCGCGGAATCGGTCCGCGGCGCGCCTCGAATTACGGGCGCTCTCTGGATACGGGATTCTTTCGAAAGGCGAACGAAGAAGTCTTGGTCATCGTTCAGATCGAACACCGGGACGCGGTCGAAAACCTCGACGGCATCCTGGCTGTGCCCACTTTGTCTGGAATCGCGGTCGGTCGCGCCGACCTCTCGGCTTCGGTGGGCCTCACCGGGCAATGGGACCATCCTGACGTTGTGCGCGTCGTCGAGGGTGTCGTCCACAAAGCCCGCCAGGCGAATCTGCTCGTCGGGATGGGTGGAGGCGATGACCACGAGGTGGCGGCAGAGTGGGTTCGCAAGGGAGTACAGTGGGTCCAAATGGGCGGGGACTTCTCTCTGATGCTCAAGGGAGCTTCGCAGATGCTCCAAGGGCTGGAACAGCAACTCCGGCAGCAGGGGAAACAGCTCTAAGAAACGCAGAGAAACTCAACGCGCCCACGCCGCCACCAGGTTTTTTGGGTTTTTGACTGGTTTCGCCGATCCGGCGCCATCTCCAGGAGAGACTATGCCGAGCCTTAAACAGATGATCCGGGAAAAGAAAGTGGTGGTGGGACTCACGACTCAGCATGTGACTCAGCCTTGGCTAGCCAAGTTGTGGAAACGCAGCGGCACTGACTTTGTCTACATCGAATATGAACACTGCTTCTTTAACGAAGCTGAGCTGGCCTCTTTCATCCTTTGCTGTCGGGCTGAAGGGCTGCCCGTGGTTGCGAAGACGCCGGAGTGCAGCCGCACGCACGTGGCCAAGCTGCTGGAGGCTGGCGTTATCGGCATTCAACTTCCCTGGACGGAATCGCGAGCTCAAATCGATCAGCTGGTTTCATACGTCAAGTTTCCGCCCGTGGGTATTCGAGCGGCGTCACCGGGCATGGGCAATTCCGACTACAACCTTGATATTGACGGCAAGCTCTTTCTCGAAAAGGCCAATGAGGAGACAGTCGTTCTGGCACACGTCGAAACGCGGCGGGGAGTCGACCACATCGATGAGATTCTGAGCTGCCCTCAAGTCGACATTGTATTTCTGGGCCTTACCGATCTGACTGTCAGCTATGGCTTGCCGGCTCAGTACACGCATCCAGACGTGGAAAGCGCCATCGAGAAGGTGCTGGCAGCTGCCAAGAGAGCTGGCAAGCTGGTGGGAATGTGGGTTCCTGGCTATGCAGTGGCCAGGCCGTGGATCGAGAAAGGGGTCTCCTTCTTCGAAACCGCCAGCGAAATTGACATGATTGACTCTTCGGCCAGGCGCATCATTTCGGAGTTCCGCCAAGCGGGCTAGTTCCAACGGATAAATTCAGAGAGACCTGCGTATGGCTGTACAACTCTCACGGCGTTCCCTCATCAAATTCAGTCCAGCCTTTTTGATTCTCAGCAGGAGCTTGACTGCGCCGCGCCCATCGCTGTCCGCCCAGGATCTCGAAGTCAAGGGTCTCGACCGGGAGATCTGGGCGGACGAGCTGGAAGCTTTCGTTCCGAAGCGAATCTTCGATGTCCACACGCACTTGCCTTGCTGGCGGTTCAATTTGGATCCCAAGAAGGCAGCCGCGCCTCCTGACGCGGTGGGAGGCGCCGTTTTTACAGAAACGACGCTCGATCTGTTGACGAGGTTCAACCAAAAGCTCTTGCCGGGAAGGGAAGTGCACTATCTGGCGTTTCCGACGGTATTCCCCCAGTGCGACTTCAAAGGCTCGAACGCGCATGTCGCCAGCGAGGTCCGGAACCGGCCTGGCTCGGCCGGTTTGATGCTCGTGCATCCCTCCATGTCTGCGGCAGACATCGAGAAGAGCGTCGCAGCCGGCGGATTCCTGGGATTCAAATGCTATCGCTACTATTCGGTGACAGGCGACATGGTGGAATGCCGCATCACTGACTTCCTGCCGGAACACCAGATTGCCGTAGCCAATCGCCACGGACTCATCATCATGTTGCACATGGCGAAAGCAAAGGCCTGTGCTGACCCCGAAAACCTCGCTGATCTGCAACGCCTTTCACGCCAGTATCCGCGAGTGCGTTGGGTCCTGGCACATTGCGCCCGCAGCTTCACCCCTTATCCGATCGAAAAAGTTGGCCGCCAGCTGCGCGAACTGCCCAACGTCTGGATTGAGACTTCGGCGGTCTGCGAGAGCGCTAGCTTTTCGGCGTTGTTCGAGACCTTTGGAATCGCTCGAGTCCTCTACGGAAGCGATAACCCGAGAGTTGGCATGGCTCGAGGAAAGTACGTCGCGGTAGGGCGCGGATGGTTCGGGGTCGATTCGGAAATCACGCGATCGCTAACAGAGAACCCAACCGACTTGCGGTTGACCTTCTACGGCTACGAATCGCTGCGCGCTCTTCGCTACGCGGTTCGCTGGGCCAAGCTGGACGATCGGCAGATCCAAGCGCTGTTCTATAACAATGCCTCAAAACTGATCGAAGCGGTCCGGAAGGACCGAGGTTAAAAGAACACGACGCAAGTCGGTGTCCGATGCTTGTCAACTCCTTGGAAGTGGAAGCCTAGTCCCCCAGGCGATCTGGATTCCTGCCCAGCGCTTTCGCGGACACAGGCTTTTCGCGGGAGTGACTTGCAATTGGGATTGCTGACGGGAGGCGGGTCTGATGAGCGGCGGCCTGGAGTTTCTTCTGTGTTGTAGCTTGGGTCGATAACCCGGGCTGGGCAAGCCAGAGGCTTGCTCTGGAGTTTCTACATTTCGAAGCCGGCTATGCGCTCGTAGTGCCGCACGCCAGTGCGGTCCTTAGCAACCGGCGACCGGCCGCACAGGCCTGGTAGTCGTGAAATTTGAGATGTACAAACTCCAGGTTCCCGCCCAGGTGGGAACAGCACGGGCGAGACGCCCGTGCCAGGCAAGCCAGAGGCTTGCTAGCCATTAGCCGGGGGTGGAGCAAAGCGCTCCACCCCCGGTCTACGTCAGGAGCTGGCACCCCTCCAGGGTGCTGCTCGCCGCGAGATCATAGCCGGTGGTGTCGCTACCGCTCGACCACCGGCCAATGGCTTGCAGGCCTCCAGCCTGCCAAAGCCGCCTGGAAAGTCGTGAGATTTGAAATGTGCGAACTCCAGAGCCGGTCTCGGTGAACCCGGCTCTGGAGTTTCTACCTGAATTTTGCACCTCGAGGGCGTGATTTCTATTAAGAACCATCTGGGACCCCGTTAGGATAGAGAAGTTACCAAACGACTCAAACTAGCGAGGAAATAACCCAGATGGTTAAGACGAATCATAGAAAGAGCAGGCATCAACAAGCAAGAAAGACTGCCAGTTCGATCATCAAGATCACGTCGGACACACGTTACGATGAGTGCTCGGAACGGTTGAGTGCTTTTGGCGGTTTGCTGGCTTTGGTGGAGTTTCTCTACTTGATTGGTTTTGAAGGGTTGTTTGCCGAGCATTACCGTGCGCCTCGGCGCCAGACCCAGCTGGGGCACTACCGCATGATCAGCGGGATCGTAATGTTGTTGTTCATTGGCTTTCAACGGCTGGGCCATTTTGCCTATTTACGCTCCGACAGCATGCTGTGCGGTGCGTTGCAGGTGGCGGTGTTGCCGGCGGTCAGCACCTTCTGGCGGTACCTGCAAGCGATGGGGCTGGTACAGGGATAATCGTTGCTGCGTTTGGGCGCAGCGCTGCGGCGGCGGGTGTGGCAGCTGTGCGGTTACGCGCCCCGGGCCGTGCAGATCAACATCGACACCATGGTCAGCACGGTCTATGGAGCCATCGAGGGGGCCCGCAAAGGCCACAACCGGAAACATCGGGGCAAGAAAGCCTTGCGTCCGGTACTGTGTTTTGTGTCCGAGACCCGTGAGTATTTGTGTGGCACGCAGCGGCGGGGTCAGACCATGAGCGGCGAAGAAGTCGCACGGCAGATCCGGCAGTTTCGGGGGCTGTTGCCCGACTGTGTCGAGCAGGTGACGGTATGCGGTGATGCCGAGTTCATCGGTCATGAAAGTGTGGCTGCCTGCTTAGACGAGGGGTTCTGCTTTATCTTCGCCAATAAGGTGTGCGCTCCGCCCTTTGCCGAGCGCGGCTGGTACCGGCACGGCGACTACGAATACAACGAGTGTCGCCATCAACCCAGCAGCTGGAAACAGCCGTGTCGGTTTGTGGGCATGCGCATCCGCCAGGAGCAGCGTGGGCAGCGGCAATTGAGGTTGCTCGATAACGGTCCCTATTTGTATCGCGTGTTTGCAACCAACCATACCGGCCGGCCGCACCAGGTGGTGGCTCACTACGATCAACGTGCTGCGGCCGAACCGCTGATCGGGGAAGCGCAACGGGAGGGGGTGTTGGCGATTCCCTCCAAGCGCTTCCAAGCTCACCATGCCTTTTTTCAGATCGTTATGCTGGCCTACAACCTGTGGCGCTGGATGAAGTGGCTGGCCAGCCAAGCCGACCAACCCTCGCCCAGCGGCCCGCCCGACGCGAAGCGGCTGCCGATTCAACTGCCGGATCACACGATCCGCATTGCGCGTTTGAAGATGCTCTACGTCGCGGCCAAAATTGTCGTGCACGGCAACCGGGATGAGGTCTGCTACTCTGAGCATGAACAACGCGCTTCGGGATTGATCGACTTCCTCCGGTATCTCGATCGGCGGCGCGCAGAAGCGGCCTAAAGGACCAAACAGTCATGGTTTGTCATGCAAAAAAAATCTTGCATCCAGGTCAGTCAATGCAATCGAAAACAAGGTCGCTGGATCACCTAAGCCGCTACTTCGGTGCAAAATTCAGGTTCTACATTCTAATTCTGCACGGGCAAGATACCCATGCCACATAGAAGCCGTCGCTCCCGCGCAAGGTCGTCACCCCGGCGGATAGCAAGCCGGGGCGGGAGCCCAGGGATGGTCGGGGCTAACCCTTAAGTGCCGGTACCAGCAGTAAGACTGGATTCCCGCTTTCGCGGGAATGACGATATTTTGCCCACTGGCCTGGACCAAGTCTAGGCCCAGCCGGTCTCGGTGACCCCGGCTCTGGAGTAAGTCGGCTCTGATGAAGCCGCCACCCCGGTTGCGCTCTTTCGCAAAAGTTGTGGGCTCTAGGTGATTTCGCCGAACCGTCCGTGCGATCGAACCGAAATGGGTATTCACCGCCGCAAAGACACCACCAGAAAACTGGCGTACCCGCCGGGCTTTGGCAGACGGTCCTTGCCTGAAAGTCCTGCCTGAAGCTTGCTGCAGATTGGACGAAAGGGGAGAAGGCGTGACAGATACTCACTCGCGGATTCACTACGGAATGTTTCTCATGCCGGTACACGACGCTGCCAAGCCGCTCGCGCAGTGCTACGACGAAGACCTGGAGCTTGTGGTTCGTTGCGAAGAACTCGGCTTCGACGAGTTTTGGTGCGGCGAGCACCATTCGTCGACCATCGAGAATATCGTCATGCCGGAGATTTTTTTGGCGAAGGCGCTAGGAATGACGAAGAGTATTCGCTTGGGCCCAGCCCCCGTTTGCCTGCAATATCACAACCCCGCAGACGTTGCCAGCCGGCTTGCCTTCTTGGACCATCTTTCTCACGGACGGCTCTCGGTTTGCTTTGGCGTGGGCGCTGTTCCCACTGATCTGGAGATGCACGGAGTCGATCCGAAGCAGAGCGGCGCGATGATGGCCGAAGCCATCGACATGATTCTCAAGCTCTGGACTACCGAACCGCCTTACGAGATCAAAGGACAGTTTTGGACGGTGAGTCTGAAGAACCACGTGACTCCAGAACTGGGCATTGGCGCCATCCATAAGCCGTTGCAACGGCCTCATCCGCCGATTGCAGTCCCCTGCATCAACCGGAACTCCTGGAGTGTGAAATCGGCTGGGGCCAGAGGCTTCCATCTCATCAGCCATCACATGGCGTCGCTGGGAGCCTTGGCTGACCATTGGCAAACTTACGCAGGTGCTGCAAGGCAGGCAGGCCGTCAACCGCAGTTGGCGGACTGGAAGGTATCTCGCAACGTCTTTGTCGCCGACACCACCGCCGAAGCCCGGCAGATCGCCCGCCAAAACTCGTTGGGCCGCTGTATTGACTACATCCTCCAACTGACGCGGCGCTTCGGAGATATCTCCATGTGGAAGCGCGATGCCAGCATGAGCGATGCGGAGTGCAATCTGGATTACTTCATGAAAGAAGTCGTGATTGCCGGCGATCCAGCCGAGGTGACGCGGCAGCTGCTGGACCTTAGGGAGCGCCTCGGAGCCTTTGGCACATTGGTTTTGGTTGCCCACGACTGGGACGACAAGAAGCGCTGGCTGCGCAGCTTGGAACTGTTTGCCAAAGAAGTGATGCCGGTTTTGAACGAGCAGTGGCTGCTGCGGTGAGACCCGTGCGGCTGCCAACCAGGGAACGCTACTGTGCGAGAAGCGCTCAAAGCACGTTTGCTCTCCAAGAGCTACTACAAGTGGCTGCTCGTGGTCTTGCTCTACTTTGTTGCTGCACTGAATTACGGCGACCGCACTGCTTTGTCAGCGTTGTTCCCATTGCTGAGAAAAGATCTTGGCATGTCGGACGTGGCGTTGGCGGCGGTCGGCACGACGTTTCTCTGGACTTACGGCCTCGTCTCCCCGTTAGCCGGTTATCTCGGCGACCGATTTTCTCGCAGTACTTTGATTGGCTGGAGCCTCGTCGCCTGGAGCCTGGTGACCGCTTTCACGGGCTTGGTGCAAACCTCACAGCAACTGCTCGGCATGCGGGTCTTGCTGGGTCTGGCAGAGGCTTTGTACATTCCTACCTCAGCCGCGCTCATCGCTGATTTTCACTCAACGGAAAGCCGTGCTCGGGCTAACGCAATCCATCTGACCGGTGTCTTTTCCGGGGTGGTCGCCGGCAGTACTATTTCGGGCTATATCGGCGACCGATATGGGTGGCGGCCTTCCACTTGGGTGTTGGGTGGGGCGGGTTTGGTTGTCGCAGCAGCGTGCTACTTTCTGCTGTTCGACAAGCCGCGCCAGCCCGCTACCCCCGCTGGAGAACGAGAACAGCACAATGTTGCGCCGCCACCGTTGAAAGCGGTCGCCGACATTCTGAGAGTTCCTTCCTATCTGTTTTTGGCCGGCCAGGTCATGCTCATGTCGCTCGGAAGCTGGATGTTCTCCAATTGGATGCCGCTCTTCTTTGCCGAACGTTTCAAGATGGGTTTGGCGGGTGCTGGTTTCTCCGCCACGCTCGCGCTTCAGGCCGGCAATGTTCTGGGAATCTTGGGCGGTGGCTTCGTCTCAGACCGAGTGGCTCGAGGCCACTTGAAACGGCGTATGTTAGTACAGGCTTGCTGCAACATCGTGGCGGCGCCGTTCCTGCTCGCTTTCCTCTGGAGTGGGGATTTCGCTGTCATCACGGCTTCGATTTTTCTTTATTCTTTGCTCCGGGCCTCAGGGGCGGCGAACGAGAACCCGGTGCTTTGTGACGTTCTGAACGACCGGCAGCGAGCGACCGCGATCGGGATCAGCAATCTCACATCGACTCTGATGGGTGGAGTGGGAATTCTGATCGCCGGCTATCTTAAAAGCGATCTCGGTTTGGGTGCGGTGTTCGCTGGCGTCTCGGTGATCGTTGCACTGTCGGGTGTTCTTCTGCTGGTGGGCTATCGATTCTTCCTCGAAAAGGATCTGCGGCGGCAGCTGACTGCATAAATAACAGCGGCGATTTTAGCTAGCTAAGCTGAGCAGGATCTCTTGGTCGACCACTGATCAGCCCGATTGCATCCCGTCTTGGATCGGCTTGCCTTTAAGTCAATAAAAGCAAGAAGCGTACGAACCTGGAACTCACGCCCAGCTCTCTTAGACCGCCGAAAGACGAGCGCACCCTTCTTTAGATTCTTACCTCTTTAATCATCAACAAAAACAGTTCAACAAAGTTCAGGCGGCCTCCAGAAGTTCAATGATGTTGCGGATGGAAGCATCAGCTTTGTAATAGGCAGTTTCGAGTTTACTTTGCGGCCGG
>VFZK01000200.1 GCA_016871215.1 Acidimicrobiia bacterium
GCTGCGTTTCAATCGGAGTCGACAGGGGAGACCTCGCTGTTGGTCTGGGTTCCCATGTTCTTTTAATGCATCGAATCTCACTTGTCCAGCGGTTTCCGATCTATCATCGGATTTTTAAACACCCTCTGAGCGCGTGCGCGGCCCGCTCGAGGGATTGACTGTCGCGCGCCACCACCGCTTGTCGAATCTTCTCGAGCAGCGAAGGTGCGTCATCTAGAAAAAGCCCAGCCAGCTCCTGAGTCAGGGCTTCGTCCCCTCCAAAACGAGTCAGCAGCGAGTTCAGGTCGCACACTTCGGGATCGGTGGAGAGGGCATCCGCGTTCGCGGAGCCGCTGGTTGAAGGAAGGAAATGCTCCATGATGGCAATCACCTGCTGAGGCTGGATCGGCTTGCTTAAGTAGTCGTCCATTCCGGCTTGAAGGCAGAGTTCGCGGTCCCCCTTCATGGCATTGGCGGTCAGCGCCACGATTGGAATCCCATTCCCCGTACGATGCCTTCGGTCGTACGAAGAGTGCGCTTTAGGAGCGACCTCACCCTTCGAGATCTGGCCTTCAATCTTGCGGATCAACCGAGTCGCTTCGAATCCGTCCATCTTAGGCGTCTGGCAATCCATCAGCACCAGGTCGAACGCTTTGCGTTCGAGCGCTTCCAGAGCCTCGAGTCCGTTGGCCGCAACTTCAGCTTGAAAGCCAAGCTTCTGCAGAGTGCGGACGGCCACCTTCTGGTTGACGAGGTTATCTTCAGCAACGAGGACACATCCGCGCAACTGCCCAGGGGGCAGGTTGAGTTCGTGAGCACTCCGCGCCCGCCGGTCTTGCGACGGGGCAGATTTGCGCGGCAAGGCTTGCACCAGGGCGTCATAGAGCTGCGCCCTGCGCAGGGGTTTCGCGACGATAGAGGCAGCACTCTTTTTGCCGTTGCGCAAGGCGCCAAGGCGCCCGGCAGGCCCCGACAGGAGAATTCTCGGTAATGCTCTCAGCTCCTCACTCCGCTCGACCTCCTCAAGCACCGAATCGATTGCCGCTTCCGCCGGAAGGCTGACGATCAAAGCGTCGAAAGGACTTGCCTCTTGATCCGAGCTGCGTAGGACCTGGGCTGCCTGAGCGACGTCAAGGGAGAATTCGACTGCTGCGTTCCATTGGGTCAAGTAAGAGGCAATGATCCGACGGCTGGATTCCAGATCCTCAACTACGAGCAGCCTTGGCCGGATCAGGGGAGGGAATTCAGGCGTCGCTTCCTTGGCAACGGGCTCGAACGGCGCGGCAAACCAGAAAGTGCTACCTTGCCCGAGGTCGCTGTGAACGCCGATCTCGCCGCCCATCAGCTCCACGAGCCGTTTCGAGATGGCCAACCCGAGTCCTGTGCCCCCGAACCTGCGAGTGGTGGAACCATCCGCCTGGGAGAACGATTGAAAAAGCCGGGCTTTGCCTTCGGGCCCGATGCCAATGCCTGTGTCGCGCACGGTAAAGTGAAGGTAACAAAGATCGTGTGCAGTGGACTGCCCGGATCCGTTGCTGCGGTGGGGCGGTTCGCCGCCTCGGTTAGCCGACTGGCTTGCAGACGGACCGCGCACCCATTTCACCTCACCCGCAACCTCGCCTCGATCTGTGAACTTGGCTGCATTGCTGACCAGGTTTGTTAGCACCTGGCGCAGACGCAGTGGGTCGCCTCGAAGCGTGTGTGGAACGTCGGGGTGAATGAAAAAGGTGAACCCGAGACCCTTCTGCTCTGCGATCCCGGCGAGCATCTCCAGCACCTCTTCCACTATTGTGGCGAGCTGAAACTCGACCTGTTCCAGGGTAAGCTGGCCGGCTTCGATCTTGGAAAAATCGAGAATGTCGTTGATGATGGCCAGCAAGCTGGAGCTCGAAGAACGCAGCATGGAAGCCAGTTCGATCTGTTCTTGGTTGAGCTCGGTAGCGATCAGGAGATCGGTCATCCCAACGACCCCGTTCATTGGGGTTCGAATCTCGTGGCTCATGTTGGCCAAGAACTCGCTCTTGGCGCGGCTGCCGGCCTCTGCCAACTCGCGCGCGCGTTGCCAGAACATGAAACACCAAAGTCCGGCCCGCAGTGGCCGCCGGCACCAAAACGGTGCGGTTCTGATTCAGAGCCCACGCGAAAACACCCTCGGCAATCTGGCAGTCGACTTCTCCGGCGAGGTCCGATTCTTCTGCGATAGGATCGCAAACCGTCAGGAGGAATTCTGAGGCGGCATCGTCTACCATCCAAAATCCCATGGAGCGAAAGCTCATCAACCGTCTCAAGTTCGTCCAGGTTGACTTCAGAATGCCCGGGATGTCTTCATCCCGTCCCAGGCTATTCTGAAAGTAGCCGAAAGACGCCACCATATCGAGCGAGTCGAGGATGCGCCGGTTCATTTCCTCCAGGTGGCGCACGCGGCTCTCCAGTCCACTAAGGTGCTCGATGATCGCGGTGGAAGTTGGATTCACACAGATCCTTTAGGCGCCATCCATTCGACGGCTTCAAGGTATTGCCGGTCGACTTGCTCGATCGCTGCTGCGAGCTGGCCGTCTGCCACGCCGGTTCGTTCCCATGCCACCGAGCTGAGTGTGGGTACGAGCCGCTCGCCACTGCTTCCCAATTGCATCGCGTGAGCGATGATGTCTGCCAGATGTACGTTGGCAGCTTCGACCGGGAAACGTCTGGCAGCTTCCGGGTTGTGATGACAGGCCACGGTTTCGACTAGGCTCGCGGGGAGTTTCCAGCTCTCGAGGAGCACACGGCCAACCGCTGCGTGGTCAAACCCCAGTTCTTCGTTCTCGACCGCATACAGCAGCTCGCCACTCGCGTGACAGCGCCCCAACGCCGCGCGCATCCAATCCGGGTTTTTGATGCAAAGCACGAGACGGCCAATGTCGTGCAGGATGCCGGCTACGAAGAAGCGTTCGATGTTTGCTTCCCGCTTGAGAGCTGCCAGGACCCGGGCTGCTATGTCGCAAGCGATGCTGTGTCTCCAGAATGCCTCCATATCAATAAGGTCGGGAGGAATACCGCGAAACAGCTTCATGACCGAAGTCGCCAACGCCAGGTCCCGCAGTTGCTGCGTGCCAACGACGGTGACGGCGCGCGAGATCGTCTCGATTTTGTTGGGGAAGGAATAGAGCGCGCTGTTAACGATTTTTAGCAGCCGGGCGGTCAGGCTGGAGTCCTCGCTGATGATCCGCCCAATGTCAGCCAACGAGCTCCTTGGGTTGTTTACCGCCTCGTCGATGCGCGTGAAGATCATCGGCAGCGACGGAATGTCCAAAGTGCCATTGATGAGATCTCGTGCTTCTGTCATACGACCCCGCTCTTGTGTTTGTTCTTCCGGATGTGACGCAATACGCAGACACGCTTGAGCTCACGGATGGCGGCATGATCCTGATCAGTACGAGTGAACAGCGGATCCAAGTAGGCCTCCGCCGCCAGCATCGCTTCCGGATCCACTTCCCGCGCCGCTTGAGCGGCCACCTCCTCGCGACTCATGGATTCGATGTCTACCTCCGCGACCCCCCAGGTTCTGAAAATGTTGAGGTGTCGTTCGGTGATTTCAGTGCCTGCCCGCAGCAAAACTCTTCCACTGCGCTCCTGTACGTCCTTTTCAAGTTTCATGCCGGGCTTGATGTCGTCGATGCTCAGTTTTCCCATAGCGATGTCCCAAGCAGCGTTACTTCAGTTTGTCGAGTTGTGGCTTCATTCCCTTCTCATAGCAATCTGGGCAAAGACTGTGCGAGAAGAGTGCCCCGGAACGCTCGGTGACGTACTGCTCCAATTGCGTCCAGTTATTGCGGTCGTCTCGGATCTTCTTGCAGTAAGAACAGATGGGTAGCAGCCCGCGGAGCTGGCGAACCTCTTGCTGCAGGGTGAGGATGCGCTCGGCAGCGCGCAAGCGGGCATACAATTCGTCGGTGTCGAAAGGCTTCACGACGAAGTCGTCCGCCCCGGCCTCCATCCCCTCCAGGTAGTTCGCCTTGCCGGAAAGCGCGGTCAGTAGAATGATGTAGGTATAGCTGCCGCGCTTCTGAGCACGTATCCGCCGGCACAGTTCGAGACCATCCATCACCGGCATCATCCAATCTGAAATCAGCACAGGAATGTGTTGCGTCGAATATAGATCCCACGCGAGTTGTCCGTTCTCAACCGCGTCGACTTCGTGTCCCTGCTTTGTGAGCAGCTCGCTGAGCACGAGTCGCGACACCCGATCGTCCTCAGCAATCAATATCCTCATGACCTTTCCCTGTCGGGTTGAGCGCACTGAAGGGCGGGTTGTGGATTGCGGCGCTACAACGTTCAAGCAGTCTTCGAATCGACACCAGAAAGAAGAATCCTTAGCCCTATTTCACAGAAAACACTAATTATTCAGACGGTTGGGTTGGAGCGTACTGCGTCCGGTCTGTGCTGTTTGCAGCGGCGCTCCCCCCTGACTGATGAGGCAACCCCAGTGATCTCGGTTGGCGCACTTGGCGCAGCGGCTCGTTAGCGCTCGCTAGGAGCAACTTGTGTTTTTGCAGGATCTCAACGAGGTGAAACTCTGTAGGTACCAGCGACGGATTTTGGATTCGCTACAAGTGAAGGTTGCTTCCGGAGTCGACTATCCTTCGACTCCGCTGGCTCGGGTGGTCCGAAGGAGGTTTGCTGCGGAGGCTCTCTACCGAACTGGCTTGCCGTGCGGGTCGAGGACGGATACGTCACCCAGATGCATGTCCCGAATGGGCTGCTCGATCTGCCCCAAGTCGCCGACGATGACTATCACAGCGTTGTCGGGAGTCAGGTATCTTCGTGCAGCTACCCGGACTTGCTCCAGGGACACTTCCTCCATCAAATGCGGGTAGCGTTGGATATCTTCCAAGGGAAGGCCGAACGAAACAACATCGATCACCTGGTCAACCAGGCGGCCGAGCGTTTCGAAGCGCTGTGCGAAGCCGCGGGTGAGGTTGGTCTTGGCTATGTCAAGCTCTTGTGCCGTGACCGGGCGTTCTTCCCTGATCTCCAGGAGCTCTTTGCGGAACTCGGTCAGCGTTTCGCGTGTGAACTGAGTCTGGACGCTGGTGGCAGCGACCCAGAACCCCAGGCGGCGCCCGTAGGCAAATGCCGAGGAGGCGCCATAGGTATAGCCTTTATCTTCGCGGAGGTTGAGGTTCAAGCGGCTCGAGAACGCACCCCCCAAGATGGTATTCATCAACTCGATCGCGTACAGGTCTCGGACGCTTCGGGCGGGCCCAATGGAACCGAAGCGGATTTGAGATTGCGGGGCATCGTGCCGGTCAATCAGATAAACCTGCAAGCCGGCAGGGGGAACCACCAGTGGCATCTCGGCTGTGGAAATCGTCTCTGGCTGCCAGCTGCCCAAGGCGTCTTTCGACAGGTGAACCGCCTCTTCGAGATCGAGGTCGCCGGCAAAGATCAGAGCCGAATGGTTTGGCTTCCAGTAGCGGTTGTAGAAGTGGCGCAGACCGTCACGGGTGAGCGCCCGCAGGGAGACTTCGTTGCCCGCGACCTCCCGGCCAAATGGGTGGTCCTCACCGAAAAGGACTGACCGGAACACTTTACGCGCGATGCTTGGAGGGTTGTTGCGTTCCTGAAGAATGCTATCCAGCCGCTGCTTCCTCTGCCGCTCCAGCTCTTCTTCAGGGAAGGACGGATCCAAGACCAAGTCCGCCATCACCTCGAGCGATGGGCGGAGGTGTTTCTTAAGCACTTCGAGGCTCACATGCGAGACTTCTGACTCGGCTGAGGTTGCCATCGACGCGCCCAGCAGATCCAGGTCTGCCTGAATTTGCAGCGCCGACCGTGAGCAGGTTCCTTCGTCGAGCATTTCGGCGGTCATCCAGGCAGTGCCGGGTGAAGCGATTGGATCGTCGGCCGCGCCCGAGCGCACAACCAATCCGACTGCTACTTTCGGGAGTGCGCGCCGCTCGCACACAATGACACGCAGCCCGTTAGCCAGCGTGGTGGACTGAAGCGCCGGAGGCGCAAATGATGACTTTTTGGCGCCCAGCTCTGGGACTCTGCCGCGATCGAACTCGGCGGTCCTCGGTCGATTTGAGGCTTCAGGCTTGAAGGTGACGACCAGGCGGTTGGCCGAATGAAGATAGCGCTCGGCAACGTGACGGATACCTGCCACAGAGACGTTGTCGAATCGCTGGAAGTCCTGGGCAAAGAAACCAGGCGAACCCAGGTACGTGTTGTATTGGTTGAGCAGGTCCGCTTTGCCTCCGAAACCGCCCAGCCGTTCCAAGCCGTTAATGAAGTCAAATTCCTGCTTAGCCTTCTCTCGCGCCAGCTCATCTTTTGATGGCCCCGCTTCTGAGAAGCGTTTCACCTCTTGCAACGTCGCCTGCTCCAGTTCAGCCAGGCTGTGACCCGGGCGAGCCGTCGCAATAATGCCAAACAGACCCGCAATCTCGAGGGAGTAGTTGAAGGCGGAGACGTCGGACGCGATCTGGCGGTCGTAAACCAGTGCTTTGTAGAGACGGGAGTTCTTCCCCTGAGACAGAATCCGTGAAGCAAGATCAAGCTCGGCATCGTCAGCGCGAAAATAGCCTGGAGTCGGCCATATCAGGTAGAGCCGCTCTTGTGGAATCCGGTCTGCAACCACGACACGCTTCTCGCCCTCAAGCCGGGGCACCCACTGAGCGGGCCGTTCCAGAGCCGGGCCCGGAGCGATCGGGCCGAAATACTTTTCGATGAGCCGCTTGGTCTCCTCGACTTCAAAGTCCCCGCCCACCACCAGACTGCAGTTGTTCGGCGTGTAATAGGTATTGAAGAAGGCCTTAACTTCCTCCAGCGTGGCTGCATCGAGATGCTCCTGCGATCCGATTACCAGCCACGAATAGGGATGCCCTTTGGGAAACAGATTCTCGAAGATCATCTGGATGGCTCGGCCATAGGGCACGTTCTCGTAGCTTTGCCGGCGCTCGTTCTTAACGACATCCCGCTGGTTGTCGAACTTCTCTTGAGTCAGCGCTTCGGCGAGGAATCCCATCCGGTCCGATTCCAGCCAGAGGGCATACTCGAGGGCTTCCCGCGGGACTGTTTCGAAATAATTTGTCCGGTCGAAGCTCGTTGTACCATTGACACCGCCTTCCCGCAGATTGGCACCGGCTTTTTCGATGTAGGTGATGTATTCACTATCCGCGTGCTTGGATCCTTGAAACATCATGTGCTCGAAAAGATGAGCCAGGCCCGTGCGATCGGGTCGTTCGTTTTTAGACCCGACGTGGTACCAGAGATTTACGTGCACAACAGGGAGTTTGGGATCGTGGTGCAGGATGACCTGCAGTCCGTTATCCAACAGGTATTTCTCAAAGGGGATGTTCAGTTCAGCTGACAAGGGCTCTCCTTGGCGACCACCGTGTAGATCCAGATTTGAATGATTCCAACAGAAACCGGTTTGTGGAGCGGTGAAAGACGCTCCGACAATGCCGGCGCCGCTCCCGGCTGCTGCCGAGGCCGAGACATTGTGTGCCACGGGAGAGCGATTCCCAAGCAGATTTCTGCGTCCGCTCTGTTCGGTATATGACTTAGGATGGCGTCCTCAAGTCATCTCCGGCCCGTCAGGTGTGGCGTGGACCTTGCGAAAGGCGCGAAGTTGCGCGCGGACGTGACAGGCAGCGCCATGCATGGCAAGCCAAAGAAGCGGCGTTGGGCCTGAGAGGGTGGCACCAGGTCGAAAACGCAAGATCCGACACCCAGGGCGAAGCCAGAACAGCCAGACCAGACGCTATTAACGATACACCTTTCGTTTGAAGCCCTCGACAAAGCCTCGCAAGATTGGCGAGAGATCGCCACGCTCCAGTTCTACCTCAAGCAGGGTGAATCTTGCTTCGGTCAGGGCCTCTGCCAACGCAACACGCAACTGTCCGGGCGTTGTGACTTTGAACCCGCGTCCACCTCAGAGTTCTGCCAGACGGGCGAACGGCCAGGGAACGGTTTCGTTGTAGTCTGCTTGCGGGAAGAAAGCCTGCAGCATTTCCCATCGGCTGTTGTTCAAAAGCACAACGATGGGATTGAGACCATATCGCTGGCAATGGGCGATCTCCGGTCCGGTCATCTGGAACGCACCATCGCCGACCAGAACGAGAGGCCGCATCCCGCTGGCCGCTTGCAGTCCCATGGAGCCGGGTACTGCGAATCCCATCGTCGCATAGTAGGCGGGTCCGATGCACAAGTCGGCACGAATGTCGACGGTGGCAAACAGGCTGTCGCCCGTGTCGCAGACCAAAGGGAAATCGGGATGCTGGCTCATGAAGTCGTTGAGAACATGAATCACGTGGCGGACGCGAATCGGTTCTTCTTCTGCGTAGGGCTGGAAGATCTCAGGCGAAATCCCTGCTTGCCATCCTGGCACGCAGTTCTCCCGCCGAGGCAGATTCGGAGATTGCAGCAACCTGTCCACGAGCCTATCGAGCGGTACGGCGTGGAATACGTGGTGCCTGATAGAAACGTCGCGCGAAATACAGAGGATGCTGTTGCTATCGTCGATGCAATCGGGCGGGATACCCAGGCTCACGTCACTGATCAGAACTCCGAGGAGCAGCAAACAGTCCGATTGCTCCACGACGTCACGCAGAGGTGCAGGGCTTACCGTTCCCAGATAGGTGCCTTTGAATTGTGGATGGGTGGTGGGAAAGACGCCGCGGCCCAGAAACGAAGAGACCACCGGCACCTGGAGCCGTTCGGCGAGCGTTACGATCTTCTTCTGCAAGCCGAAGCGGTGACTCTCCACACCGACCACCAGCACCGGATGGCGGCTGGTTGTGAGACGTCCGAGAATCTCATCACTGTCCTCAGAGAGCGCTCCTTCGTCCACTTTGAGTCCGGAAGGCTCGAAGGCCTCCGGTTGGGCGATCTCGCTGTACACCAGGTCTCGGGGAACTTCCAGGTAGACGGGACGCATCAGTTTCAGAGCCAGATCGGGCGCTTTGCAGATCTCGGCGGCAGCCGTACGTGGATTGTCCAGGATGGCTCCATACTCAACCACTTCGTTATAGACTTTCCACTGAGATTCGTAAGACTTGACTTCATGGTGGACGAGAACTCCACGCCGCTTTTCAAGCGTTCCCGGCCCGCCTGAAATGACGACCAAGGGCGATTTTTCGGCGTAGGCACACGCGACGGAATTGATCATATTCAACCCCCCGGCGCCGTAGGTGACCAGGCAAACGCCAAGGCCGTTGGTAATGCGCGCAGCGGCATCGGCAGCGAAGCCAACGGCGGGTTCGTGGCTGAAGGTCAGCAGCCGGAACTTGCCGTATTTCCTTAGAGCCTCATATATAGACGCGTATAATTAAAGGGACATTCTAGATCAACAAAAAGGGCGAAGGTCTCGATCGTTGCAAAAGTAATTGCTTAATCTAATCGAATCGAGTATAGTACGGGGCCTGCGACGAACTAAGAAGACTCCTACTCAGAAGGACCTGGTCAGTGTACGATCCCAACTGCGTTATGAGAAACGCCGGACGGCCGTCGAGGCGGTGCGCAACGGCGAATCGGCTTCGACGGTGGCGCGCGTGATGAAGGTTCCCCTCCGAACGCTGTTCAGCTGGATCGCCCGCTACCGGCTGGGGGGCGAGCAGGCGTTGCAAGAAGGGCGACGCAGCGGCCGAC
>VFZK01000201.1 GCA_016871215.1 Acidimicrobiia bacterium
AACCAAGGCTGTTTGGCTTTCCCAAAGGCTTCCATTTCGGTCCATTCATCGGCTCCGCAAATCACCGCACAGATGGCGATGGCCAGAATATCGGACAGCAGATGGCGCTTGGTAGGATCGACGCGGGGATCCTTAACTTGCTTCAGCTGGTCGAGCAACCCTCCCATGAGATTGCCAGAACTGCTGGCGGTGGGCTTGAGTGGGGACATGAACAAGGGCTCCGGAGATCGCATTTGAGCTATTTCCCCTTGTCGTCATAGCATATGGATGCAGATTTGTCCAGCCCTCTTTAGATGCGTTCGCCCTGGAGTCTCTACCCATCGCCGTCGAGCTGGGTCTGAGACTTCCGATCGTCTATAACACCAGCGGATTCGATGCGCTTGAGAGCCTTCGCTGGATGGACGGAATTGTGGACATTTACATGCCGGATTTTAAGTATTGGACCCCAGAGGCCTCCCGCAAGTACCTCAAATCGACACGCTATCCGGACGCGGCGATAATCGCGATACGAGAGATGCAGCGTCAGGTGGGCCATCTGGTCTTTGGCCCGGACGGCCTGGCAAAACGTGGACTCTTGGTACGCCATCTGGTCATGCCGGGCTGTCTCGATGAAACCCGCCAGATCTTCAGATTTCTCGCAAAAGAGATTTCCCCAGACACGTACGTAAACATCATGGACCAATATCATCCCGCCGGGAAAGTAAGCGCATTGAAGTACTCCGAGATCAATCGGTGTACTCGTCCTCAAGAAATCGACCAGGCATACGCCCTCGCTGTCGCGGCAGGACTCCATCGCTTTGACAAGTGATAGGCGCTTGAACGATATTTGGCCCTCCCGACCCCAGGCGCTTGAGTGCCTATACTCCAGGTTGGCGCATATTCCTGGAGCAGATCGAACGAGCCGCGCGTGCCAACCAGGCCGCATTTCCCGTGCGGCCAGAGTTCAGAAGGCAAGCCGAGCGGCTCGAAATACTGAAAAGCGAGCAGCCTGCAAACTGTAGGAGAGGTAACAATGGCATCAGAGCGCAGAACGATCATCAGGACACTCCTGTTTTTCGTAGCAGCATTGCTGAGTGTAGAAGCAGGGTTTTCCGCCTCTCCACAGTCATCTGCGTCCATTGGAAAAGCACGCGCTACAACACCGCCCAATGTCATCCTTATGATGGCTGACGATCTGGGGATCGGTGATGTGGGTTGCTACGGCCACAGCGAGATTCCGACGCCGCATCTCGACTCCATTGCTGCTCAGGGAGTTCGCATGACGCAGTTTTACAGCTCGGCGCCGGTCTGCACTCCTTCCCGGTTCAGCCTGCTTACGGGAATGCTGCCAAACCGTTCGCGAGACCGGCTGCTCGATGCGCTGTACTATGCCGATGAGAATGACTTGAAGAGAGGCTTGCATCACGGAGAAGAAATCCTTGCACAACGGCTCAAGTCGAAGGGTTACGCGACGGCTCTCATAGGTAAGTGGCACCTCGGCCATGGAAAAGCCTTCCTGCCCATCTACCACGGATTCGACTATTTCCTGGGCCACACGGGGGGCGCTATTGATTTTTGGACTCATCGGTGGGGCTACATTCCAGACTGGTACAGAAATGACGAACTGATCGAGCAAAAGGGCTACACCACCGATCTGATTGCCGATGAAGCCGTGAGCTGGATACAAGCGAACTCCCGGAAGCCGTTCTTCTTATACATCCCTTTCAACGCTCCCCATGTCGCACGGGGCTGGGATCCTAAGAAGAAAGATCCCCGGTTGGAGTCACGCGTTCCCGACGAAAGAGAATTCGTGACAGAACTGCAGGCTCCAGAGGAGGCGATAGCGAAGTTCCGATGGATCAAAGACCCGAAGCGGCGAGTGTACGCCGCTATGGTTTCCCGGATGGACGATGCCGTCGGACGCATCCTTCAAGCGGTCCAGCAGAGCGGCCTCGCGCCCGTCACGCTGATCGCTTTCCTCAGCGACAATGGCGGCGACCCTGGGTGGGGAGGCAGCAGCAAACCGTTCCGCGGTGGCAAGACGCACTACTGGGAAGGAGGCATTCGTGTCCCCTGCCTGATGAGGCTTCCGGGTCACATCCCAGCGGGGTCCATCTCGCACCAAGTCGCTGCCAACCTAGACATCGCGCCGACGGTCGCGACGCTGGCCGGCTTGTCGGTTCCAGCACAGCCTGTTGATGGCGTCGATATCGGACCAAGTCTCTTTCAGGGTCGATGGATCGAGCGAGAGTTGTTCTTCTGGAATGGGAAGACCGCCGGCGCCTTCCGGTCGGGACGATGGAAACTTGTCGAGATGCCTCTGGTCGCCGGCCAGCCTGCCGAGACAGGCTTGTACGACTTGGAGACCGATGCGCTGGAAAGTCGCGATTTCGCGAGTGTTTATCCAGCAAGGCTGAAAGAGTTGCAGGCCAAGTACGCTCAGGTGAAGCAGAAACTCGCTTCGCTGCCAGCGGCTCGCTAGGACTGGGGAAGCTCGGAGCCGTTCCAAGCTCACAGGGTCGCCCTAAGCCGACGCTCAAAGGGATGTCTTGTTCTGCCTGGAAGTCTTTCGATATTCCACTAGAGCCTCACAACGACATCTTTATCCGCTGTTCGTTCCCAGCACGATCCACCCCCATTGCATCTAAGGACTGCACAAGGTACGCCTGCGCCGTAGCTTCAACAAGTTTCAGAACCGTACTGCTTTTTTGAGTACGGCCACTGCGGAACTGAAAATCGTTGTCAGTCTGCCGTGACAACGGCTGTCAGATGCGACTGAGTGCTCCGGCGCCGCCGCCTAAGCCCTTTCTCTCACGTCGCTTGATTGCACGGCGACAGTGGTGGGTTCACAAGGCCGTGATTCCAGTTCCTTCAGACACAACGAATCCGGAACAATTCTGCACTTGCACCTTGCGAGAGTGAAACGTCGAGCTTGAGCGCAGCACAACGAATCCAAACTCTTCAAGAGTGAGCTTCTAGACCCAATAGTGCCATCAGATGCCCTTCCCTCCCAGTAGCTTGAGATTGCAAGTTCAGCGGACAAACCTCGATTCTGAACTTGGCTGTGAGGTCGACTCAAGCCAACGGTTACACGGTTGCACTCAAGAACTCTGACCAGGATCGACCTGGCACGCGGCTGTTGCTCAAGCCATTCTAGCCGAGCCAATAAACTCCATCAGTGTCCCAGTTACAAACTCCTTTCGCTGCGAGCCGCGCAGAAGCGGGCGCTGGTCCGCCAAGAGCGCTGCCGTGGAAAACGCAAACTGTTGAAACTGTAGCTCGATGCGAACTGCTCCCATGCCGTTAACTTCTGTGTGGCGCGTGAACTGCACACCAGGTTGTGCTGAACCTGCCGTTATTTTCGTAGATGGGCTTTTGCGGAACAGATTCAAGGTCGAAGCAGAATCGGTCGCAAATCGCCCTCACGAACACAAGGAGAATCAAAGTATGCGTCACGATCGGACTTCCGGTAATCCGCAGCGGGTGTCGAGCGCTTTCTGCATTCTGGGTCTCATCGCCTGCTTGCAGGGATTTGCACCCTTGGCCGAGGCAGCCTTCTCGAGCCCCGCCAATTTGAGCGCGACGTTGCAAGACTCGTCAGACCAGCAAGTCGCTAGCAGCGGGTCTTATGTCTATGTCGTTTGGAGAGACAATCCGAGCGCAGTCCTGAATGCAGAGATTCTTTTGGCACGGTCGAGCGACGGCGGAAAAACCTTCCTTCCATGGGAGAACTTGTCTTCAACACCTTCGACGTCCTCAGCTCCGTAGGTTGCCGCAAGCGGCCAGCATGTGTACGTGATTGGGTCCGAGTCGACAGGGGCAACCATCAGCGAGGGTTATTATTTGAGACACTCGAACGATTTCGGCGTTACCTTCGATGCGGCAAGGAATCTCACGGCATTGTTTGGCATTCCTGCTTTCGGCAACTGTGCCATGGCCGCCTCCGGCAATCATGTCTTCTTGAGCTGCACGCAAGCCGTGAGCGGAAACAACGAAATCGTGGTTGCCCGTTCAGCCGACAACGGAAGCACATTCTCTTCGCTTCAGAACGTTTCTCTGAGCCCCATTGTCGGGTCGAACAAGTCCCATATCGCAGCAAGCGGCAGCGGCGTCTACGTAGGATGGGAAGAGGGAGCTGGATCCAGCAGCGAGATTCTTTTGGCGCGCTCGGTCGACCACGGTGTGAGCTTCGCTCCCGCGGCGAATATGTCTGCGACGGCAGGGTTCAGTTCCATCGGCGCGAGCCTCGACGCCGATGGCACCAACGTTTGGCTCACGTGGTCTGACCGTTCTCCTGGCAATGACGAGGTCTTCTATAGACGTTCCACCAACAGTGGAGAAACATTCTCGGATGCGGTGAATCTGTCTTCTACTCTGTTAGCCTCGTCTACTTCTTTTGTGAAAGGAAACGGTACGCAGGTTTGGGTCGCCTGGTCGGAGCCGCCGGCGTCAGGCAGCAACCTTCCAGACATCTATGTTCGAGGCTCATCTGATGGTGGCTTCACTTTCGGAAATGTTGTCAATGTCTCGAATAGTGGAACGGTGCACTCAAATCAACCTCGGGTGGGCCTGAC
Source organism: Acidimicrobiia bacterium (assembly GCA_016871215.1). Lineage (GTDB taxonomy): Bacteria > Acidobacteriota > Terriglobia > Versatilivoradales > Versatilivoraceae > VFZK01. The sequence continues at coordinate 4,554 of VFZK01000201.1, forward strand.
GTCCCTGGCTGTTTCCCTTTTCTGGGGAGAGCCTGCTTCCTTCAGGGAGGTGTACTACTCTTTCCTGGAACTCGCCGTCCCGGTTCCTCCGCCGTCCCTTCTCACTCTGGCTCCGGGAACTGGCATGCAAACGCAAACCGTCGATGTGCTGCTGACGGGCACTGGGTTTCAAACAGGAGCCGTGTGGCAACTCGGCGGAACGGGCACAACCGTAAGCAATGTTGAATGCCCTACCAACGAATCGATGAGGGGAAGGATTACCATCGCTCTGACTGCCGCTCCGGGAGCGCGAAATCTAACAGTCACTAACCCAGACGGACAGTCGGCCACGTTGACCGGCGCTTTCACTGTCATCTCGGCTTCGGGGTCGATGCTGATCGAAATCACTCGGGTCGACGTCAACGCAGGCATCAGCAGTGGAGGTTTTCTGAACGGCAGTTCCGCCTACAACAGTCTGCTGGCACATCTGGAGAATGCAGAACGGGCACTCCAGCAACAGCCCCCAGACCTGGCGGCAGCCATTAATCAAATGGACGCGTTCTATATCAAGATCGGTAACATGGCCAAGGGCAAGAAACCTGAGATCTCATCAGCACTCTACACGACGCTCTACAACGACTACGCCGCAGTGATGGCCAGCCTTGGAGGAACCGCCAAGCCTCCGCAGTGAAGTCCTCCTCGATAGAGTCATGTTGAAATCGCTGAAGCCACGGCCCGCCCTCTGCGGGTCGTGGCCAAACCTGCCGACGGCCAAGTTGGGTCTCTACGCAGTCGACACAGGCAGCCTCTCAGGACAAACCTCAGAACGACTCCAGAAATGATGACATCCCAGAGACAGTTGACCCTGCATTGCGTTTTCGCAGCTATCCCGAGTTGCCGACCCGGGTTGAGGGAACCCGGTCCGAATTAGCTGGGCCCGCCAACCTCGCTATACCGAAAGATCGGTTCCACTTCCATCGCTTGTCGTTTCAGCGCGAAGGTCTCCTGCGCTGTCAGCGGCACGAAATTGGCTGCTAACGTCAATGCCATCCGGAACAGGTTTTCATCCCCGGGCGGAATGGCCGCGGTCACGGGATGGGAGAGCGTGAATCTCAAGCCCAGGGCAGCCTCAGCCGGCACATCGAGCGGTTCATACCAGCACTTCGGGTAGCGCTTCTTCGCTCCCTGCGGCAAGCGCCCTTTTGCCATGGCTTTCAATGCAAGGATTCCCATTCGCTTCGACTGCGCCTTCGCCAGAACCTGCGGTCCAAAGCCGCCGGCATGCCAAGTTGCAAAGTTGACCGGGAACAAGAGGGTGTCGAAATCGAAGCGCTCCATCAGTCCCATAGCTGCCTCAACCGAATGAGCTGAGAATCCCAGAAACCGGACTTTGCCGGCTCTCTTGGCTTCCAGAAAAGCCTGGAGTGCCCCGTCCGGTCCCAGGATTTCCTCAACCTCGTCCAGCACGGTAACCCCATGGAGCTGATAGAGGTCAAAATGGTCCGTGCGCAAATTCCTGAGAGACTGCTCCAGCTCAGCAGCTGCCCCCGCCTTGCCGCGCTCCGTTGTCTTGCAAGCCACGAAGACGCGCTTTCGATACGGCTCCAGAGCCGGACCCAACCGCTCCTCTGCGTTGCCGTAACTGGGCGCCACGTCAAAGTAGTTGACCCCGGCGTCGATCGCTTCCCCAACCCGCAGCGAAGCCTCTTTGGGCGTCGCATCTTTCACGACGATGCCTCCGAACCCCAGGATTGAAAGCTGCTCGCCGGTTCTGCCTAAGGAGCGCTGTTCCAATCCGGCGGAATTCTTAGAACGAACGACGGCTGACAGATCGGCCGGAAAACAACTCAGAAGCGCCAAAGCGCTCGACGCTTCCTGAATGAAGTGCCGCCGGTTCATGATCCACCTCCTGAACAGTTGCTGACCTCAGCTCTCGATGGGCAGCTGCTGGCCCTCCGCTATTGATTCCAACTCGATGGAAGTCCGCTCCCGCATCACCTCAATGAACCCCTACTTGTGGTTCCACAACAGCTCGATCGTCACTCCGCCCATGAAATCGGTATCCAGGTAAGCAAAGCGGCCGGAACCCGCTTTCCCGGCTTCGCCCCAAGCCCCGGACTGAACAGCTGCAATCCCCTGGGCCTTCCATGCAGCCAACGCCCGATCGATGTCGTCCACCTCGAAGCCCAGGTGATGGAGGCCTTCGCCATGCCTTTGGAGGTGCTCCTGATGAACTGTCAGTCCCGACAAGGGAACACACCATTCGTACGCGACCCGCCCGTGCCGTTGCCAAGCCAGTTGCTGGTTAACCCTGCCGGGTCGGCCTCGGAACACTAGATCGCGCAGCGGCACCTGCGTAAACTCGAACTCGGGGAATCCCAGCCGTTTCCAAAAGTACGAAACGGATTCAGGCTCGCGAATCACGAACGCGAACTGAGTCAGTTTCATCGGGTCAGTAGCGATTAGCGAGGTCGCAAGCACTTCGTGCGTTTCTCCGCCCGTCACCAACCCCAAGACGTATCCCCCCTCGACTTCTGTGTCGAGATAACCCGTCTGCGCAACTCCAGAAGGGTTGCGATAGGACTCCCTTTGCAGCACACCAACTCCCCCAGGTTCAACAGCGCCATCTCTTGTCTGAACGCGTCGAGTGTCCCGACTCGATGCACGAGACTAAAAACTCCATCGCCGTGCATCTGAAGGAATTCGGCGTAGGCATTCCTGTCGCCGATGGGCTGCACCCACTCGACCCGCAACGCGCCCAAATAACCCGTCGCACGCCGAACCCTGAGAGTCACCGGCACGCCGGCAAACTGCGCCTCCTCGATTGTAATGGTTCCCTGTTGCTTCGTTTTGAATCCAAGCCGGCTCCAAGCGGAAGTCACGCTGTTCAAGTCTTTCACCACCCACTGAACATGGTCGACGGTCCTGTAGAAGTCTGGCAGCTGCGCCCAAGACAACTGCCCAAACCAGATCGTGATCTGGAAAAGAACTGCGCGCCTAAGAGGCGAACCGCCGTTTCGCATTTCTCTCGTCTCTGGAAACGTCTTGACCGAAGGGAAGTGGCAAGCCGTTGGCTGGATGCCGTGTGACTCGGTTTTCATGACGTGTGGCCTGCTGCCGGGCGTCTGAACTCCTCGAAGCTGGGCGAACAACTCAATCTATGGTGATCGGTCCCATGTTGGGCGTTTCTGGACTCGATTCGTCGCCGCAGGGACGTTCCCGCAAATCGAGGGTTCCACGCTCTGCCGCCAAGTGAAGTCAGTAAAGCCGTTTGAATTCCAAAGGAGGCGCGTAGTCACATCTCCACTCGGCAACCTACGCCCACACCGCTGCAATCCTCTAGCCAAGTCGCACTTTCGCTGACAGCCGGGTCCCGCGGGTCTGGCCTTTCCGCGCAGCGAGACGCCAGCTCGTCCCATGACGCAATCGGCGTTTCGACAGAACATGAGAAGCGTATCCGGTGCAAGCCGTGCCCAAAGATAATCAGGTGATCTTCGGGTGAAGTTGCGCGCCACTGGTTCAGTTCACCCAACATCCAGCTGCCTACCGTGCGCCAGGATCACCGGTGGAATCTGACACCCAAAAAGCTGTTTCATTGGCAAATTGATCCACAGGTGTGAGAGAGTTTCCACACGGCTAATCGGGATAGAGCAGTGACGCACTGCTCTTTATGTCTGGGATGAGATCCAGGGACCGTCGTTCCACCCTTCGCTCCGCAGCGCCAATCTCGGAACCCTGGCGGTGAACAGATGCGCTTGTCGAATCGCCTTTCCAAACGAAGCGAGACCTTTGCGCAGCTAGCCCAGGCGATGCAAGGAGTGCACAACTTCATGGTGACCCCATTTCACCCAAACCTTGCGCTCGACGCTGAGGGTCTTCTGCAGAACATCCGCCATCACGTCAAAGCCAAAGCACAGGATATGACCATCGTGGTGGGCGGGGGCATGGGGGAATTACTGGCGCTGGACATCCATGAGCATCGGTCCCTTGCTGAGGCAGCCGTCGCAGCTACCCAGGGGCTGCTGCCGGTGGTTGTCGGTGTTCGTGGGGGATATCGGCTTGCCATGCAGCTGGCTCGCAGCGCCGAACGGGCCGGGGCCGACGCCATCCTTTTGCTCGCGCCACCGCACGGCAGCGAGTCAGTTGAAGGTGCTTATCGATACATGAGAGAGGTCGCCGACTCGGTCAACATCGGCGTTCTGATTGCTATGACTCACGGCTTTTCGGGCTCGATCGAAAGCTATTGGCCTAGCTTGATCGAACGCCTTGCCCAGCTGCCGAATGTGGTCGGATTCGAAGACTCGAGTGGCGACGTTCAGATCGGACGAGCGCTCGGTGCTGAGGTTTTGCGTCGTTTCCTATGGGTAGCCCGGGGCGAACGGCATGCGCTCCAAGCTTTGCCGGCCGGAGCGAGAGCCTATACGGCAGCAGTTGCGACCTTGGTTCCCAATGCTTGCCATGAGTTCTGGAAGCTGGGAATTGCCGGAGAGTCCGCCGCAATGACGGAGGTTCTGAAATCACGCATCGATCCCGTGGCCCAGATCCGCGGTCTGAAGCCAGGCTATCGCAGCAGTGCAGTCAAAGTGGCGCTTGAAACTCTTGGCCGATCTGGCGGAGCCGTGAGGCCTCCCGAGGCCAGGGTCACCGCAGACGACCGAGAGCACATCGCGGCAATCGTGCGGAAAAACGCAGAGCACTAGCACGCCAAAGCTGGCAACCTTGATGTGCCGTTGCCAATCGCTCGCATCGCCGTCCTCGTTGTCTTGGTCCTAGGCCAGGTCCGAGGACGACCAAAAGGCCGAACCCAACGAAAAGCTGGGGTCATGAATCAGCGCACCGAGCGATTCCAAGCTATACATAGCGTCTTAAGTAATGCTGCATAGTCGGAATAGTGTTTTGTTGGGTTTTGACCACTGTTGCATCTGCGTTGAAACCGCCCGAACCAGCTCTTCCAGCTGGGA